>CAZCKE010000053.1:12348-14476 GCA_964499005.1 uncultured Tepidisphaeraceae bacterium | reverse complement strand
CGGCATCGGATTCCAGGACCCCAGCCTTGACGATCAGCTCACCGCCTTTGAAAACATGGATTTCCACGGCGCTCTCTACGCCATGCCGCGCGGTCTTCGCCATCAGCGCACCGAAACACTCCTCAAATTCCTGGAGCTCTGGGACCGCCGCGGCGATTTGGTCAAAACCTTCTCCGGCGGCATGAAACGCCGTCTCGAAATCGCCCGCGCCCTGCTCCATCAGCCCAAAATCATCTTTCTCGACGAGCCGACCATTGGCCTGGACCCCCAGACCCGCAACCGCATCTGGACCTATCTCAAGCAATTGAACAAGGACGAAAACGTGACCGTCTTCTTCACGACCCACTACATGGAAGAGGCCGAGCGCGTCAGCGACGAAATCTCCATCATCGATCATGGCAAGATCGTCGCCCGCGGCTCACCCGCCGCTCTCAAGGAACAAACCGGCGGCAAATCTCTCGAGGACGCCTTCATCACCCTCACCGGCCGCGCCATTCGCGAGGAAGAAGCCTCTCCGCAAGACATGATGCGCTTGGGTCGCAAGATGTGGAGCCGGCGATGAAACCACGGAGAATCCGATGAGCGCCATCTACATCCTCTGGCTCCGCCAGCTCAAACGCTATTTCCGCTCCCGCGCCCGCATCGTCAGCTCACTGACCCAGCCGGTCCTTTTTCTTGTTGCCTTCAGCTCCGGCTTCAGCCCCATCTTCAGCCGCGCCGGGGGTGGAAATTATCTCCAGTTCGTCGCCCCCGGCGTCATTGGAATGAGCGTCCTCTTTACCGGCGTCTTCTCCGGCATCGAAATCCTCTGGGACCGGCAGTTCGGGTTTCTCAAGGAAACCCTCATCGCCCCCGTCTCCCGTTTCTCCATCGTCCTGGGCCGCACCCTCGGCAGCGCCACCGTTGCGCTCATCCAGGGCATTCTCATGCTTGGAATCTGCATCGCCTACGGCGTTCGCATCGAGCATCTCGCCATGCTCCCGGTCGCCATCGGGTTTATGTTCCTCCTCGCTCTCTTCTTCACCTCCATCGGCACCGCGATCGCCTCGGTCCTGGAAGACATGCAGGGTTTTCAACTCATCACTAACATTTTGGTGATGCCCCTCTTTTTCCTCTCCAACGCCCTGTTCCCCATCGGCGGCCAAAAGACCTGGTTCCACTACGTTGTCCGGCTCAACCCGCTGACATACGGCATGGACGGTCTCCGCGGCGCCATCGGCCACACCTTCACCTTCAGCGCCCCCAGCGACGCCCTCATCCTCGGCGCTTTGACTCTGGTGGTGCTCTCCCTGGCCACATACCTCTTCTCTCGAATCCAACTCTAAAAAATCCGGAACCGGAAGAAAAACCCGAATGACACCGCGAACCGTCCACACGCGGGTTTGGTCATTCATTTCATCCGCCGAGCATTCCCGGCGGGATTCCCATTTCGTTGGCGGCTTTTTCCATTTCCTGGCGCATCATCTCGCCGGCTTTGGCCTGGGCGGCTTGAACGGCGGCGGTGATGACGTCTTCGAGAAGCTCGGCATCGTTCAACTCGATTTTGCTTTTGTCGATTTTGAGCTTGATCAGCTCGAGTTTGCCGTTGACGGTGGCCTGGACCATTCCGCCGCCGGCGTCGGCGGTGATTTGCTTGCGCGCGAGCTCTTCCTGCATCTGGTGCATCTTGTCGCGCATTTTGCGGGCCTGTTCCATGAGGCCGCCGATACCGCCCATATTTTTCAGTGCATCAAACATCGAGGGGTCCTTTCGGGCAATTCTATTCCACTTTGACGATCGTTCCGCCGAATTCACGAAGGATTGTTTGAACCAGGGGGTCGGATTCGACTTCGGCGGGGATCGAGGTTGGCGGTGGGGGAGCAACGGCGGGTGCCGAGGGGTGGCCCCAAAGGCGCTGGCGGCCTGGGGGGGTGAGCTCACGTGTCGGTTCGGGTCGGAGGCCACCGCCTGCTGGGCCTTGCTCTTGGGCAGGGGGGCGATCGACACGCAATACTGGGGAAACCCGTGGGCGAAGTTCGTGGTGCCGTCGAGCGGGTCGATGATCCAGACGTTGTCGGGGTTCGAATCCTTTTGGCCGCTTTCCTCCGCAAGAATGCCGTGCGACGGGTATGCGTCGCGAAGGATGGAG
>CAZCKE010000053.1:0-12338 GCA_964499005.1 uncultured Tepidisphaeraceae bacterium | reverse complement strand
CGCGGGAGATCGAACGGAATGTGCTTTCCTGCATGGAAATCAACTGCTGGGCAAAGGTCGCGCCGTGACTGGAGAAACGGACGACGGCTTGACCGTCGGCGATTTTTTCCAGTCGGGCCAGGGACAGGGCAGCGGCGACAGAAGACCCTTGGCCGGCAAGCACATCCATCAGGCGAGGCCAGAGGGTCAGGACATCATCGTCTCCCATAGGCTGGATCGAGGGCTCGCCGGGAGCAGGGGATGAATCCACGAGATCGGGCGGCGGCTCGACCGGTTCCGGTGGGACCGCCCGCATGACGGGCGCTTCGATCAGTGGTTCAGGCTTTTTTTTTTGAACGGCGGCCGCGGGGCCTGCCGAACGCGAAGGGCTCTCGCCGACGCGGGCGAGCAGATCGGAGACAGAGGTAAATTGCTCGGCCAGGGCCAGACGGACCAGCGTGGCGTCGAGCAGGGCGCGGCCGGTCTGGTTGTAGCGAAGATTTCGGCGGAGTTCTTCGAGAATCGCGATGTCCTGGCTGAGAACGGGGGCCTCGAATTGCTGGGATTGTTTCAGCAGATCGGATTCTGTAAGGCCGGGGGCGTCGAGGAGGCCGCCTTCGGCGCCGCAGGTTCGTGCGATCAATAAATTGCGAAGATGATCGACCAGCGCGGCGAGCAGGGCGTCGGCGGAGAGGCCGGCGGCGATCATCGCGGCGGATTTTTGCAGGGTGGATTTGACGTCGCCTGAGCCGATGGCATCGACCAGATCGAAGACAAGCTGGGCGCGGGGGAGGCCGAGCATTTGCTCGATGGTTTTGGCGGTCAGGCGTTTTTCGCCAATGCTCAAGAGGCGATCGAGAAGCGAAAGAGCGTCGCGCATGGAGCCGGCGCCGGCTTTGGCGACCAGGGCCAGGGCATCGTCATCGGCCTCGATTTTCTCCTGCTTGCAGATGTCCTTCAAATGCTTGGAGATTTCCTTGGAAGTGATGTTGCGGAAATCGTACCGCTGACAGCGGGAGAGGATGGTGGGGAGGACTTTTTCCGGCTCGGTCGTCGCCAGAATAAATTTGACATGCTCCGGGGGTTCTTCGAGGATTTTGAGCAGAGCGTTGAAGGCCGACTTACTGAGCATGTGAACTTCGTCGATGATGTAGACCTTGAATCGGCTGGGGGCGGGGGGATGGCGGCTGTTTTCGATGATCTCGGGAACGTTGTCGACGCCGGTATTGCTGGCGGCGTCGATCTCAATCACGTCGATGTCCTCGCCGCGGGCGATGGATTGGCACGAATCGCACTTGCCGCATGGATTGGGCGTGGGGCCGGGCGTCGAGAGGCAATTGAGGGCCTTGGCGAGGATTCGGGCGGTGCTGGTCTTGCCGGTGCCGCGCGTGCCGCAGAAGAGATAGGCATGAGCGACGCGGCCGGTTTCGATCGCTTTTTTGAGTGTCTGCGCGATGTGCTCCTGGCCCACGAGCTGGTCGAACGTGGAAGAGCGATATCGGCGTGCGAGAACGGTGTAAGCCATAGGCAAGACACGCCAGTTTAGCAGACCGCGCGGGAGGCGTGAAGCCAAAGTATAATGAGCGACATTGAGGCGTAGACGGAGACGAAATGGCACACACCCGCACGGGGCTTTTTCCCATCGGATTTCGCCGAGGGTGGAGCGATTGGCAGAAAAATCTGGAAAAAGTCGTTGAGTTTGCCAAAGCGAATGGGTTTGAGGCGATCGACGTGGAGGATTTGCCGGCGGAGCAGATCAAGCCGATTTTGGCGGCGGGATTGCGGGTGGGGTCGGTCGATTTGAAAAAGCCCTGGTCGGCGATCGCATCGGCGGATGCGGGGAAGCGCAAAGATGCGTTGGCGGCTGCGGCGGCTCACGTTCGATCGGTGGCCGCGCTGGGGGTGCGGAATTTCTTCACGGTCGTATTTCCGGATGATGATGCGCGGAATCGGCGGGAGAATTTCAAGTATGCCGTGGATGGGTATGGGCAATTGGCTCGGGCGATCGAGGGGAGCGGGGCGAAGATCGTGATCGAGGGGTTTCCCGGTGGAGCGCCGTATTATTCGGCATTGTGCTGCACGCCGGAGAGTTGCCGGGCGTTTTTCAAGGAGACGAATCACGAAGCGCTGGGGATAAATTTTGATCCGTCGCATTTGATTCGCATGGGGATGGATTCGGTGCGGTTTCTGGGAGAATTTGCCACGCGCGTCTTTCACGTTCACGGTAAGGACACCGAAATCATGGACGAGTTGGTCTATGAATTCGGCACGCTCCAATCGGCAACTCTGGCGGAAGTGCACCCTTATGGGGGCCACCACTGGCGGTACACAATTCCGGGTCATGGGCAGGCGCGATGGGGGATTCTCCTGCGCATTCTGAAAGACGCGCACTACAGCGGCATCGTCAGTGTCGAATTGGAAGACCAGCATTTCAACGGTAGCGAGGAGGGGGAAAAGCAGGGGTTGCTCGCGTCGAGAGAATTTTTGGCGAGCGTTTGAACTCTAATCAAGGGAGTCGCAACTCCGCGCTCCCGACGGGATGGTCTGAAGCGCCGTTGTCGTTGATTTCTCATTGAGAAGCTTTGAGGTGGCGGGCAAAAATCCAGTCGATCGTTTCGGGCATTTTTGGGTTCAATGCATCGCCGACGGGGTCGGCGACGCTCGGGTCCTTTCGTAGGTCCGCGATTTGGGGGTCGTCCTTGTTGGAGTTGAGATCTCCCATCAGGATGACGGGTGTTTGAAGCGATTTGAATAATGTTATCGCGGTGCGCAGTTCCGCCTCGCGGTCGGCATCGCGGCTCAGATGAGTGATCAGGACGTTGACACTCTGTCCCGCAAAATCAAGCTGGACCCAAAGCAGTTCGCGGTTGCTGTTGGCGGCGGCTCCGGCAAGGGGGATTCGCTGCCAATGGGTGACGCGGCGGGAGGTGAGGATGCCGTCCCCGAAGGCGTCGCGCCACCATTGATGCTCGACCGGGGCGAAGAGCCAGGGAAGATTGAGTTTTTGGCCGAGCAACTGGGCCTGATCGGGACTGCCGAAAATGTTGCCGCCGTGGACTTCCTGAAGGCCGATCAGATCGAAACCCTGGAGGGCGGCGGCAGTGCGATCGAGGTCTTTGCGGCCGTCGGTTTTGCCGACGCCGCCGGCGATGTTGACGGTGGCAACGCGCAAAAAATCGGCGGGGGGAGTGACGGGGGCCGTGGGCGCTGGATGGAGGGCGTTACCGGATGCGAAGGGAGTGGGGATTTTGCGCGAGCCATCGAAGATAAATAAGCCGGCAACAATTAAAATAAATGCGGCGATCCGCGCGGGCGTGAAGCGGCGAGGCTTGCTCATAGTTACGCCCCGGTTTGGGACGTCGTGAGGGACTTCTCTTCAATCGCCGAGCGATCCAGCTCCTGGGCGATCTCGTAGCCGAGCAGACGGCTTTTCATCCAGCGGATGGCCAGCAGATCGCGGAAGCTTTTGAACAGGCGGTTCCAGACGCCGTATTTGCTTTCGCCGTGGAGGCGCGGGTTGTTGCTGACGGGAATTTCGACAACGGTGAAACCTTCCATCTTCAGCAGCGTCGGGATGAAACGATGAAGGCCGCGGTAAAGTTTAAGCTTGGCGACGCATTCGCGGCGGAAGGCGCGATAGGTGCAGCCGGCGTCGCTGATCCGCTCGTCGGAGAGTTTGTTGCGGACCCCGTTGGCGATTCGACTGGAGGCAACGCGGATGAAGTTGTCCCCCTTGCCGCGAGTGCCCACGCGGGTTCCACAGACACAATCGGGGCCGCGCGACAAGGCTTCGAGAAATTTTGGGATGTCCTTGGGATCGTTTTGAAGATCGGCGTCCATGGTCATGACATAGACGCCGCGGGCAGCGCGGAGGCCGGCGTCGCTGGCGGCGGTCTCGCCGCAATTTTTTTTGAAGCGGATGCCACGGACCCGAGGATCTTTTTCGACAAGCGATTGGATGGCCTGCCAGCTTCCGTCGCGGCTTCCGTCGTCGACGAGGATGAGCTCGAAGTGAATCGCGGCGGGATCGGCAACGGCAACAATCGCCTGGTGGAGCAGGGGAAGATTTTCCGCTTCGTCGTAGACGGGGACGCAGATGCTCAACGTCGGCGCGGTCATCAGGCGTTCCCTTTGAGGATAGCCGCATCCGCGGCAATCACGGAGCCGGATGGTGTTTTGCGCAATGCCTTGAGCACGTAGCCGCATCCGATCCAGATGACGGCAAAGATCAGCATGGCCGCCGTCAGATATCCGGCGGTCAGTTTAATCGAAGATTTCACCAGGCCCGCGCCGGCCAATGTGGCGGGGATTGCTTCCGGCAAGGAGCCGATGAGGGTGCCAATCAGGAAATGGCGATGCTTTACGTGCGATAATCCCAGGGCAAGATTGATCAGACTGCCGTGGATCGGAAGCTGGCGGATCAGGATGACGCCGATGGTTCCATGCTCATGAACCAAAGCGGCCCATTTGCGAAGAGGGGGCCAGCGTCGCAATACCCAATCGCGTCCACCCCATCGCGTGAAGATGAAGACGGAATAAAAGCCTAAAAGAGTGCCTGTCTGAACGACGAGCAGGCCGGGCCAAAAACCCAGTGCCATGCCCATCAAGGCACACAGCAAAAGCCGAGGTACGCCGCAGGCGACAGTGCCCGCGACGGCGATAATGCCCAGGGGATAAACCCAGACGCCCATGGAGGCGATGATCTGATGTAATTGACCGGAACCGCGCAGCCAGGTTCGAATGGGAAGGAAATAGGCCAGGCCCGCCGCGACAATCAGCACCAGGGCGAGCAGGATGACGCGCGATAAGCCGCCTTGTTCGCTTAGAGCGGAGGGCGCATCGGGAGTTTCCGTCGGAAGGGGATTTGATCGAGAATCCTGCTGGTCCGTCATCATGTGAGCGACTTTTCCTTGCCGCGAAGTGCGCGGCGAGGTAACTGAGATTACAGGAATTCTTTAATCGCTTCCGCCACGGTTCTTGCCTGCGTTTCGGTCAGAGCCGGGAACATGGGCAGGCTGAGAATGCGTTTGGTGAAATCTTCGGTTTTGGGCAGGGGGGGTTGCTGCCCGAATCGATTTTCGACGGCCGGCTGGCGATGATTGGGGATCGGATAATGCACACCGGTCTCGATCCCCTTTGATTTCAGATGCCGGGCCAGCCCATCGCGCCGGTCGCGATCCGCCAGGCGGATGACGAAGAGATGATAGACGGATTCGGTTTGGGGGGAATCCTCGGGGGGCAGGACGACGCCCTCCACGCCGGCCAATTCGCGCCGATACCGGCCGGCGGCGCGGCGCCGGGCGGTGTTCAATTCATCCAGCACCTTCAATTGCTCGCGTCCGACGGCGGCTTGAATCTCGTTAAATCGGAGGTTGAAGCCGAATTTTTCGTGCAGGTATTTGTCCTTGCGGCCGTGGTTGCGAAGCATGCGGACCTGTTCGGCAATAGCGGCATCCTGGGTCACGATGGCGCCGCCGTCTCCATAAACGGTCAGATTTTTCGACGGATAGAAGCTGAATGCCGCATGCCGGCCAAAGCTGCCGATGCGTTGGCCGTTGTATTTCGCGCCGATGGATTGGGCGCAATCCTCGACCACCCATAGGCCATGGTCCCGAGCCAATTTCATGAAACCATCGATGTTGGCGGGGCGACCGTACAGATGGACCAGCAGGATGCCGACGGTCTTTTCCGTGATGCGTTTGCGAGCGTCGGCCAGGTCGATGTTGTAGGTGTCGTCGATATCGCAGAAGACCGGGCGCGCTCCGGCGTGAATCATGGGCTCGATGCTGGGAAACGCGGTCAGGCTGGGGACGAGAATTTCATCGCCCGCCTTGACGCCTTGGGCGAGGTGGAGCAAATGAACCGCCGCCGTCCAGGAGGAGGAGAGGACGACGTGAGGGACACCGAGATAAGCGGCCAGTTCCTGCTCAAATGCCTTGCATTCAGGCCCGAGGATGTAATGCCCGTCTTTCACGACCTGCAAAATTCGGCGATCGATGGCTTCGGAATGGTGGACATGAGACAACGGAATTTGCTGGGTCACAGGCAGGGTCTCCGCGGTTGAGAAATCATCAGCACACTACGGCCCAGTCCGGCTACTGGCAAGGGGAGATTGGCCCGGCTCCTCCAAGCCACGGGACGGCGTTCCCGGAGCCGGAGAGAAAGAAATTCCTGACAATTCTTCCGTAGACGCGTGAGCATATTTCGATTTAGAATGACCTATGATCCGGAACGTTGTCACATTTTAGACCGGGGTAACGGCATGCGGCTGCTCGTCGTGGAAGATGACCCTGATACCCTTTCGTTATTGCAACTGCTATTTGAAAGCGACGGCCACACGGTCGATGCGGCGGGGGATGTCACATTCGCCAGGCAATTGGCGGCCGCCGCCCCGCCCGACGTGGTAGTCAGTGACATCGGCCTTCCCGACGGCAAGGCGGCGGATTTCCTGAGGGAGCTGCAAGCCCATCGGCCCACGCCGGGAATCGCACTCAGCGGCTATGACGAAACCGAAATCCCAGCCGAAGAACGCAGCGCGTTTGTCGCCCATCTCACCAAGCCTGTCGATTTTAACATGCTCAAAGAAGTCGTCAGGCAAGTCGGGGCGCTGGCTGCTTCTCGTTAGGCTGGCCCCCCTCGGCGGAATTCGATATCCATCCATTGCTCGCGGCCAACCTTTAACCGTTTTAGTGGTCCTAAAATGGGTAGGGAGGGCCTTATGTCCCGCCAACTGATGTTCATGTTTCTTGCGGCCGCGATGATCATCACATCGGGTTGCTCGCAATACGTCGAAGATTACCAGTACGCACCGCGTCCCGCCCTGGCCGAGATTCCATCGACGCAGCCGGACATGGGGCCGCCGCTGAGCGCATTGGCGTCCATCGTGGGGATCCGCCGCGAGGACCGCGACGCGCGACTGCCGGAATCGATCGAAGTACGGTTGCAACTCAACAATAACGGGCCCCAGCAGGTGATGTTCGATCCCAACGCTCTGCGCTTGACCGATGGGAGCTTATTCAATTTTCCACCGCCGATCATTCAGGCCTCACAGCCCCTGGATCTGGCTCCGGGTCAGTCATTAATGCTCGGCGTCTTTTTCCCCATTCCCGCGGGCAGGGATTACGACGACTTTGATCTGGAATCATTCCAGTTGCGCTGGACAGTGCAGCTTGGCGGGCGGCCGGTGACGCAGGTGGTCTATTTCCACCGCGTCCATGTCTATTACCGCCCGTACGATTACTACGATTATCCGCCGGGGCCATTTTTCGTCGGAGGCACGGTGATCGTGCATCACCGTTAATCGTACGAAGGTTTATTCCGGCAGGGGCTGACCGTAGAGAATGTACCAATTGTCCTGAGCCATCTGCGCCAATGCCGGATCCGAACGGAGTTTTGTGCCGGAAGATCGCAGGCGTTCCTCGATGACTTTTCGGTCGAAATGAGCCGCCAGGGCCCGCAGATCGTCGCGGTCCTTGGTGCGCGCGCTGAACAATTTGCCCACCAGCACATCGAGGGCGTCGACCAGGAAAATATCCAACTGCCCAAATCGCCCCAGCGAGTGCAGCCGATTTTTCCAACCTTCGGGCAGATAATGCGATTGGAAGTGGGTCAGATGCAGGCCAAAGCGGTTGGCCAATTCGCGCAATAAATCGTGCTGTGAACGCAACGAAGCCGGCACCTCATCGACGACGTCCAAATCTTCCGTTGCGCGATTCAGGACATTGGCGAGGATCAGGGCGATCGACCCGCCGATTTCAATTCGCGTGGCTTGCGGGCAGCGCAATCCCATCTCCCGAAGGAACTGCATCACCGTGTCGGCTTTAGTCGTTTCCATAATGCGGGTGGCTAGCGAGGGAAAACCGACCTCTCCCAGATCGGCCTTCCAGATTTGCCGCAGCCCAACTCCTCCCGGGGAGGCATCCATCCAATTTTCTAGTCGATCCGCGCCCCATCGTTTGGCCAACGCGCCAAGGCTGTCACGAATCAGCAAGCGAGTGCGAAAATTAATCGGCTCGGGTGCGGCAAGGCGCGATTCCAAGGCAGAGGCCAGGGCGGAGACATCAATCGGCTGTCCGCTTTGAACCAAGGCCCAAAGGTCGTGCTCGGCCGTAGGCGTTGCCATGGCTTGATTATACGCCTTTTACCAATCCAGCGTTCCTCGCCAGGCGGCGGTCAGATCGGCGATGGGTGTTTCCTCGTGAACTTTGATCCCATTGGGAATCCGGCTCACGATCAGCAGGCTTGGCCGAGCCTGCACGAATCCCAGTCGTGTCACCCCGACGGCAGGCCCGAAATGACGGGCGAGGTCGTCCTGCAACGGGTCCGCTCCGGACAAATCTCCGGCAAGGTTTCGCGGGTTGATGCTGATCGATCGAACCTGCGTGCCCCGGCCGGCCTCGAATGCCGAAGCCCGCAACTCGATCATGTAACGGCCCGGCCGCTCGGCAAACGGATCGTCGCGCGCCAGAAATTCGGGTGCCAGATTGATCCCGCGCCCCGATGCGATAGCCATGTCAGCGGCCGCGACCAGCAAACCGCCGTCGCTCACATCATGCACCGAGGCGACTTGCCCCTCACGGATCAACCGGGCCATCGCGCGATGTGTGGCGGCCAACGCACCCATGTCACCGGCGACTTTTGTCTCGATGAGATAGACCGGCGCGCCGGGCAGTTTGAAATCCATGGTCGCACAGCGGCGGACGTCGTCGATGATGCCGATTGCGCTGATCAACAGCGTGCGCGGGATCCGGAGCACCTGCCCGGTTTCCTGATTCGTGAACTGGTTGTGCAGGGAATCTTTTCCGCTGATGAACGGAATGCGGTAGGCCAGTGCGGCATCGCGGCAGGCCTCGCAGGCGCGAACGAGGGTTCCCATCGTTCGTTCGTCGTCGACGCTGGGCCAGCAGAAATTGTCGAGGATCGCGATCCGCTCGGGGTCGGCCCCGACGGCGACGACGTTGCGGATCGCTTCGTCGATCGATGCCAGCGCCATCTCGTAAGGGTCCTCGATGTGCGGGGCCATTCCGCATCCAATCGCGACGCCGCGATTCGTGCTCGGCTTGGGCCGGATGACGGCCGCATCGGAGGGGCCCAGTTGAAGCGGGCCCACCAGAGGTTTGACGACCGAACCGCCCTGAACTTCGTGGTCGTATTGCCGGATGATCCAATGCTTGGAGGCGATATTGGGATGGGAGAGGGTTTTCAGCAAGCGCTGTTTGATCTCCGTGAGCATCAGCGGGCGCGATGGAGCCGGCCGGCCTGGCTCGCGCACGGTCACAATCGCCCGGCGGGTCGGCATGGGCAGGCCGTCGTGCAGGAATTCCATCGAAAGCCGGCCCACTTCCTGATTCGCATAACGGAGGATCAGCTCGTGCGTCGGCGTTCCGAAGGTTCCGATGACCACCGCCTCGACGTTTTCCTCTTCCGCGAGCCTGAGCAGTTCCTTCACGTGCCGGGCGGGCGCGGCCACCACCATCCGCTCCTGGGCTTCGCTGATCCAGATTTCGTCGTATCGCAAGCCGGCATATTTCAACGGGACTTTGTCTAGATCAACACTGGCGCCGATCTTTTCGCCCATTTCGCCGACCGCCGAGGAGAGTCCGCCGGCGCCGCAATCCGTGATTGCGTTAAAGAGCTCCAGATCCCGCGCGGCCAGAATGACATCGGCCACCTTTTTCTCCGTAATCGCGTTTCCGATCTGCACCGCGTGGGAAAATTCATCCGCGTGCGTATCAGTCAACTCCGCGCTGGAAAAAGTCGCGCCGTGAATTCCATCGCGTCCGGTTCGGCCGCCGAGCACGACGATGGCATCGCCCTCGACGGCGGCTTTTTCGATTTTATTTCTCGGGATCAATCCAACGCAGCCGCAGAAGACCAGCGGGTTTCCCAGGTAGCGGTCGTCGAAGTAGACGGCTCCGTTGACGGTCGGAATGCCCATGCGGTTGCCGTAATCTTTTACGCCGTTCACGACCTGCTGGAGAATTCGCCGGGGGTGGATGACGCCGCGAGGGAGCTTCTGGCTGTAATCGGGCATGGCGACGCAGAAGACGTCGGTGTTGGCCACCGGCTTTGCGGCCAAGCCCGTGCCGAGCACGTCGCGGATGACGCCGCCGACGCCCGTCGCGCTGCCGCCGTAGGGTTCGATGGCGCTGGGATGATTGTGCGTCTCGACCTTGAAGCAAACGGCATCGGTGGAATCAAAGGAGACGACGCCGGCGTTGTCCTTGAAGACCGAGAGGCAGAATCCGCCGCCCTCGTCCATCAGGGCCATCGTGCTGGCGAAGATCGTGTCGCGAATCAGGTTGCGGTATCGGCGCGACTCGGTTTTCTCACCCTTTTCGTTTTGCACTTCGACTTCAACGGCGCTTTTGAGGGTTTTATGGACGCAATGCTCGCTCCAAGTCTGGGCGAGCGTTTCCAATTCGATGTCCGTCGGCTCCCGCTCCTGGCGGCGGAAATAATCCTGAACCGCTTTCATCTCCGGCAACGATAAAAACAGATGAGCCTGGCGGCTGAGTTTGGCCAATTGCTCATCCGTGAGATCGCGAATGGGGATGCGCCGAAGCGTGAAACGATCCTGCCGTCCGCTTTCAAATTTCTCGGGGTAAAATGGCTCAAAATGGACCGATTCGATGACGCCGTTGGCCAAAGCTCCTTTGGCGATCTGTTCGAGTTCGCCGCGCTGGAGGCGTCCTTCGATGAGGTAGGCCCGCCCCGTCCGTACCTGGCGCACGGGCAACCCCATATCGCGGATCGCCATTTCGGTGCTGGCGGCCACGGGGTCCATGACGCCTGGTTTGAGATGCACTTCGATGCGGCTGTGCCCCGCATCGTCGGCGCGGCCGGAGAAAACCTCGGCGGCTTCGACCACCGGATCGGCCAGCAGCTCGTCGGCGACGCGGCGGACAGCAGCGGCATCCATCTCCGTATCGATCAGAAAAACGCGGAATGTCTTGATCGGGCCGACTTGCTTGCCCAGCTCCCCGATCTGCTTGCGGACCGCCGCCCCGGCCGGATCGGACCCATTTCGCGCCCGCACGTCGATGCGATAGATCATGGACCAATTTTATGAAGATTCGCGCCGCTTGGCGAGTTGGGGATTCCTTGTCAGCGCTCTGCCTGGCGGTTATTTCAATTCCATTCCATGTTTGGCGATCAGCGGTTTGATTTTTTCGCGATCGAATGGCGGCGCCGGCGCCTTGGCGTCGGCGCAGACGGTTCCCGCTTCGGTGATGAAGCGTTCAAATCCCCCTGGTGAATGATAATCCAGGAATCGCGCCGGATCGCTGCCGGTATTTAGCACCGAATGCACAATGCCGCTCGGGATGTGCACGAAAGTTCCCCGCGCACCGGAAACCTCCCGATCGACCGCCTTCACCCTCACGGTGCCCCGGATGGACTTGCCGATGGCGCGCGCCGGCGTGTTCGTTTCGGGCCTCGGCCGCATCCCCCCGCGGTTCGGCACGCCGGCCATCGCGGTCGTCGCGCAGGCGGCGTGGGCCGTGGCGCTCGCCCTCACCGGGACGTTCGCGCAGCTCCTCACGTACGTCGTGTTCACGGGCTGGATCTTCTACGGGCTCGGGGCGCTCAGCGTGTTCGTGTACCGCGCGCGCAGTCCCGATGCGCCGCGCCCGTACCGGACGCCGGGGTACCCGCTCACTCCGGCGCTGTTCGCGCTCTCCGCGGCGGTGCTCGTCGGTAACACGCTGATGACGCAGCCCGCGCGCGCGGGCGTTGGGATCGTCTCGGTGCTCACCGGGGTGCCGGTGTACCTGTTCTGGCGCCGGAGCCCGCCGACGGCGGCATCCCGAGGATAGTCGCGGCCACGTAGCCTGCAATGAGGTCATCCGCCCGCGCGCTCGGGTGCGCATCGTACGGAGACAACCAGTAGTCCTGCGGTCGCGCGTCGAACCCCGGCAGGATCTGCCCGAGATCGTGGAGCCCCATGCCCGCGCGCGCCAGCGCGGGCCGCACGGCGTCGTCGAGCCGATTCGCACTCCGCATGCCCCACCACAGCACGTCGAACCGGCAGGAGGGATACTGCTCGCGCGCGATGCGCTCACTCGCGGCGACGATCGCGACATAGCGCCGGAGGTCAGCCGTGTCGGCCGGGGGTTGCAGGCGGTCGACCCAGCGGTACAGGTACGACTTGAGGAGCGCCTCCTCCACGAGGCCGCTCCACGACTTCGGATCGTACGCGTCGTCGAAATGGCCATGACGCACCACGGAATCCCCACCGCGACCGTCCGGGATGAGGTCGTAGCGCGGTGAGTGGCGCGTGAACCACGGCAGTCCGGACGCGCGCGCAACGTGGTCCGGAATCGCCAGGTAGATGACGTTTGTCACGCGACAGTTCACCG
>CAZCKE010000052.1:5263-14669 GCA_964499005.1 uncultured Tepidisphaeraceae bacterium | reverse complement strand
GGATGGTCAAGGCTGGGGTCCTGGAATCCGATGCCGATGGATCGGCGGAGGGCGTAAGGATCATGCGCGGGGTCAAATCCATTGACGAGGATCGACCCGGAAGTGGGGCGGAGGATCGTCGTGAGCATCTTGATGGTGGTGGTCTTGCCCGCGCCGTTGGGGCCCAGGAAAGCGAAGACGCGCCCGGGCTCGACGGAGAAGGAGATGTTGTCGACGGCGGTGAGGTTGCCAAAGCGGCGGACCAAATCGCGCACTTCGATGATGGGGTTCATAAAGCGTAGTTCATCTCAAGCCGTCGAGCTGTTGCCGGGCGGTGTCGAGAATTTTTTGGATTTTGGCGATGCGATCCGGCTCGCCCCCGGAGTGAGTCGCGGCCTTCATGGCGGCTTTCATGACCATGGCGGCGGGCTTGGCGATGGACATGGCTTCAGGGCCCATCCACGGGGCCCAGTCGCCCCAACCTTTGGCGCGCTGCCAGATCCGTTTGACGGCGTCGGCATTGTCCTGGAGCTCTTTTCGGCCGACATCGGTAAGCCTGTAGACCCGTTTCCCATCAACCTGCTCGGAGGTGACGGCCCCCTCGTCTTCGAGTTGCTGGAGAGTGGGATAGATAGCGCCGGCGCTGGCGCGATAGAGGCCGCCGGAGCGTTCTTCTAATTCTTTCATGAGCTGGTAGCCGTGCTTGGGGGCGTCTTCGAGAAGAGAGAGGAGCGCGAGGCGGACTTCGCCGGTCTCGAAGAATCGGCCCATGCGGCCCCAATTTTTGAAGCCGGTCCAGGGGCCGCCTTTGCACCAATTGAACATACTTGGGTCAAACATAAAAGCTCCCAACAGTCGCGAACTATATCTCAAGTAATAGCATGCGATATTCAAGAAGTCAATAAAAAACTTCGGAAATCCCGAGAGGGAAGCTCTCTGGCGTTTTGTGCGGCGGAGAACCTCGGTTATTTAGGGCGCGGGGGAAGGACCAGGCTTTTTACCCTCGTGATGTTTGGCCGGGCCTTGAGGCGGTTCAAGAGGCTTTCCGGGGGTTGGCTATCCGTTTTGAGGACCATGAACGCGGAGGCTTTGCCATGATCGTCAAATTGGCGGCTGATGACCATGTCGGCGATGTTGACTTGGGCGTCGCCGAAGCTCGAGCCGACGACGCCGATGACGCCAGGCTGGTCCTGGTTGACAATGAGGACCATGTTGCCTTCGGGGATCATGTCCATGTTGTAGCCATCGATGCGGAGGATGCGGGGGAGCCCGTCGGCATAGACGGTGCCCAGGACGCGATGGGATTGGCCGTCCTGAAGATCGGCGCGGACGCCGACGATATCGCCGACAAGGCCGGCGGGAGGATTGGGCTCGTGGATGGTGACCAGTTCGATGCCCCGGCTGCGTGCGAGATGCTCGACGTTGATAACGTTGATGCCGGTGTCGAGGTGCGGTTTTAGGAGCTCGACGGTGGCTAGGCGGAGCAGAGTATTCATTAGTTTGGGGGCGCGGGCGCCGCTGACGCGGAGAGTGATCGTTTTGTAGCCGCTGTCGCAGGTGGCGGCGAGGAGCGTGCCGATGCGGCGTGCCAATTCGGCGAAGGGGGCTTCGTCGGCGGGGAGATCGAGTTTAAGCCCGCCGGCATTGACGGCGCCGCGGATTTCGCCGCTTTTCAGGTAAGCGACAATCGCTTTGCAGGCGTCGACGGAGACGGCGGTCTGAGCTTCATCCGTGCTGGCGCCTAGATGGGGCGTAAGGACGGCATTTTCCAGGCCAAAGAGCGGGTGATCCTTGGCAGGAGGTTCGGTCGCGTAGACGTCGATGGCAGCGCCGGCGATCTTCTTCTCCTTGAGGGCCTCGGCCAGGGCGATTTCATCGACGACCTCGCCGCGGGCGTCGTTGACGACCAGGAGGTTGGGCCGGCATTTGTTCATGAGGCGGTCGCGATTGAGCAGGTGCTTGGTCTGCTCGCCGCCCGGAACGTGGAAGGTGATCACGTCGATCTGCGAGAGGAACTGATCGAAATCGCGGATGAGTTTTACTTTGCCATCCAGGGCGGTGGGAGAAGTGAAGAAGGGGTCGAAGCCGACGACGTTCATTTCCATGGCGAGTGCGCGGCTGGCGACTGTGCGGCCAATGCGGCCCAAGCCGACGACGCCGAGCGTTTTGCCGGCGAGCTGAGTGCCCTGGTAGACGCTGCGTTTTTTCCAATCAAGCTGGCCGGAGCGCAGGGCGTGATGTGCCGCGGGGATTTTCCGGGCAAGGCTGAGCATCAGGGCCAGCGCATGCTCGGCCGTGGAGAGCGTGCTGGCCTCGGCTGTGTTGAGGACGAGGATGCCCTTGGCGGTGGCGGCATCGAGGTCGATGTTGTCGACGCCGACGCCGGCGCGGGCGATGGCCTTGAGGTTGGCGGGGTTGATCAAAGCGTTGGAAATCGCTGATTTCTTCGGGGGGGACCTGGCGATCATTGCATCATATTGACCGGCGACCGCCGCCAGCTCGTCATCACTCAGGCCGACCTTTACATCAAATGCAATCCCAGCGGATCTGAGGAATTCGAGCCCTTCTTCAGCGAGCTTATCGGCGACGAGAATACGCATCGGGAACCTCCGGCTTTTGTTAAGGGGGAAGATGGTAAGGGTGAAGATGGGCTACATCAAGCGCGGCAGAAAGACACATGGAATTGCGTGATTTTAGGCGTTTTCAGGCCCGTGTGACGGCGGCTGAGGATTCGGCGGCGGCAGGGAGAACGATGGGGACCAGCTCGGAAATCCGGCGGATGACGTGGTGGGCCATCGGATGAGTGCGGGCGGTGGACCAAGGCTGCTTGAGGACGCGGGTCATGCCCAGGCGTGTGGCGCCGATCATGTCGGTTTTGACAAGGTCGCCGACAAACAAGGTCTCCTTGGGAGACATTTTGATGCCCTCGAGGGCGATTTCGAAGATTCGGCGATCGGGCTTGCGATAGCCGACTTCGCTGGAGTAGATGCGGACGGGAAAAAAGTCTTTGAGGCCCATTTCCTCCAGGTGCCTGTCGAGTTGAAGGCCGCCAATGAAGGTGTTGGAGACGATCCCCATCTTGATGCCGGCGTTACGGAACATGTGGAGAGTGGCGATGAGATCGTTCTCGATCGAACTGTAGCCGACGACGGGTTTGTACCATCGCCAGGCGTGATCGAGCATGAATTCGTCATTGTCGGGGGCACCGAGGCGCGCGGCGCGTTTGCGGATGAGGTGGTAGACATTCATCTCCCGGCCGCGGATTTTTGACCAGACCAATCCGCGCCGCACGGCCCAGAGGCAAGCCGAATGGTATCGCTTCATCGAGGGTAGGCGCACGCCCGCCTGTTCGAGGTGCTGATAAGTGGCCAGCACCCCCTGTTTGGCGATCGACTTGGTGTCCAAAGGACGGAAATCGAGAAGGGTATCTCCCAGATCGAACAGAATCGCTTGGACCATAAATCTTCCTGTTTCGCGATCGGGGGCAGCCATGCCGGCCAAGCGCTTGCGATGTTCAATCTGAGCCGGATGTCAGGCAGCGCCTCAATCCGGACCGCCATCTTCGACGGCCGGCGTACTGTACCTTGGAGGAGGAAAAGGCAAAAGAGCCAAAGTGTCTTCCGGTTTGCATTTGGTTTGTTTATGGATTTCCGGGCGGAGTCCCTTGGCGGACGGCTTTGCGTGGGTTACAGATAGCGGGAGTCATTTCCCGACGGAGAACGAGAAAATTCCATGGCGCTGGTGACGATTCTGTCTCGATGGATTCACGTATTATCGGCCTGTGTGGCCGTGGGGGGCGTCTTTTTCATTCGCCTCGTATTGCCGCGGGGCGTCGCATCGCTGCCGGATGATTTGAGAACCCAGGTGTTGCTGGGGACCCGGCGGACGTTCAAGAGGGTGATTCACACGGCGATTTTGCTGTTCATCGTGAGCGGGGTCTACAACAGCATGGCCGCATGGGATAAATATAAGCTCGATCCGCCGCTGCTTCACGCGCTGTGGGGGACGCACGTTCTGCTGGCGCTGATCGCATTTTCGATCGCGCTGTACGTGCTGGCGGGGACCAGGCCCCCGCGGGCGCATCAAACGCTGATGCTGGTTAATCTGATTGTGTTGCTGCTGGCGATCGCGGCCGCTTCGGCGCTGAAGTGGGCGCGGGAGAATACCGTCGCCGAGCATTCGACTCATTCCACTCTTTCGGAAGGCCAATGACGCAATTGACGTTGCTGTACCTCGTGAGCCGGTATCTGCACATCGTCTGCACCACGCTGTTGGTGGGAGGGACGCTGTTTTACGAGATGGTGGTGCCGCCCGCGATCGACGAATTGCGTCAGGAGCAGAAACTGCTGGTCTTCGCCAGGGCACGATGGGTCTTTAAGGGAATCGTCTGGGCGAGCGTCATTTTAATCCTTCTCAGCGGAGTGGTATCGACGTGGATGCATTGGGGGCAGTATACGACGGTGAGATATGAGGCGCCGGAGATCAGCCCGGGCCGGACGATGCCCGGCGTTCCGGGGTCGATGGTGTCGGCGAAGATTCCACCGGCCGGGCAGCCGGGATGGTGGTGGGCCGCGCACGCGAGCACGGGTTTCATCGCGACGCTGATCGCGCTGAGCTTGAATTTCGGGGACGTGCCGCCGTCCAAGCCGATCCGATGGATGAGGCTCAACCTGGTGATTCTGCTGCTGGTCATATTCCTGGCGACGGCGACGAGGCAGGCGCGGATTGAAAACGAATCGCCGCCGACCGGATCGAACGTCACCCACGTGAATACGCACGACTCATGAGCGATTTCATTGATCCATCTGGGGAGACGCCCGGAGGCGGCGATGAGATCGGGCCGAGGGTTCGAGCGGCGGCAGGAAGCCTGCGGATTCAGTATTCGCGGGGCGGGGGGCCGGGTGGGCAGAACGTCAACAAGGTCAATACGAAGGCGGAAATCTGGGTTTCGCTCACGGGGATCAGCGGGCTCTCGCCGGGAGCTCTGTCGCGCCTGGCGGCATTGGCGGGACGGCGGTTGACCGACGCGGGAGAGATCCATCTGGCGTCGCACATCCATCGAACGCAGGAAGCCAATCGGCAGGAAGTGTTCCAGCGGCTGCGTGAGATGATCGTGCAAGCTCAGGTCGAACCCAAGTGGCGGCGCAAGACGCGTCCCTCGGTCGCCGCCAAGCGCCGGCGCCTGGAATCCAAGCGCCATCATTCGGAATTGAAAGCTCGCCGAAGCGGCAGGATTTGAGAGCTATGCCGCGGCCGGGGAATGACGCGAACTACTCGTCGTCCTCGAAGTCGTCGTCTTTGTCGTCGTAGTCGTCGTCATCGTCGTCGGGGTTGTCGAATTCGTCCTCTTCGTCCTCATCTTCATCGTCGTCATCATCGTCTTCTTCTTCGTCCTCGTCCTCGAAATCGTCTTCGTCCTCTTCGATTTCTTCCGCCTCGCCGGGGTCTTCTTCCTCTTCTTCTTCCTCTTCTTCTCCGTCTTCTTCTTCCTCCTCCTCTTCTTTTCCGTCTTCTTCATCCTCGTCTTTTTCTTCTTCATCTTCATCGGGGTCGCGGCGCGGCTTGCGCTTGGCGGCCTGTGGAGATGCCGCGGGGAGATCGATCCACCAGGGATCGGTCAACTCCAGCAATTGCGATGGCAGGCCGATCGCAAATAGACGTGTGGTGGATCGCTGTGCCCCTTCCTTGCCGAATTCAAAGCTCATAGAACGTCCCGAAAAGAACCTGACTGAAACAGCCGCACGAGCGTTCCCGGTTGTGATCGCCCGTTTCCGGCCAAAGTGGCGGTATTGAAACGAGCCGGTCCGGCGTCGTCAAGGGGAATCCGCGCTGCAAAATCGATGCTGGGATATCAGTCGAGTCCGGTCCGGCGGAGTCGCAGCGCGTTGCCGATGACGCTGACGTCGGATAGCGCCATGGCGGCGGCGGAAATCAGCGGATTGAGCAGCCCCAACGCGGCCAGCGGAATGGCAATCACATTGTAAATGAAAGCCAGGAAAAGATTTTGGCGAATCACACGCATGGTGGCGCGGGAGAGACGGATGGCGGCGCCGACGCCGCGCAAACTTTCCCCAACCAGGACGATGCCGCCGGTCTCCTTGGCGACATCCGCGCCGGAACCGATGGCGATGCCCAGGTCGGCCGATGCCAGTGCGGGTGCGTCGTTGATCCCATCGCCGACCATGGCAACAGCCGCGGCGCCATTGTTTTGTAATTCTTTAATTGCTTGCGCCTTTTGCGCGGGTTTGACGCCGGCTCGGACGTCGGTGATACCCACCAGCGCCGCGACCGCCCGGGCCGGGGCCGGGGCATCGCCGGTCAGCAGGACGGTCTTGAGATTCATCGCGTGCAGATCGGCGATGGCGGAGATCGATTCTTCCTTGACGGGATCGGTGAACGCGATCCAGCCCAGGCGAGTGACGGTTGAGGACTCTTTCTGGCCGATGTGAACGACGGTGCCCAAAGGTTGCGAAGAGGACGCGTCGCCGATCCAGCCGAATTTCTTGAGCAACTCTTCACTGCCGACCAGCAGCGTGCGGCCGCCGATTTGCGCGGTGACGCCCAGGCCGGCTTCGCTGAGGAAATCGCCCGGCTGCTCGATGAGAGCGCCGTCGGCTTGCGCGCGGGAGACGATTGCCTTCGCCAGTGGATGCGAGCTGAATTGCTCGGCGGACGCGGCCAAACCGAGGAGGCGCCGCTGATCGAGGCCGTCGGTGAAATGGATGAAGTCGACGACAGGCTTGCCGCGGGTGATGGTGCCGGTCTTATCGAGGACGACGGTGTTGATGCGTTCGGCTTTTTGAAGGACGTCGATGTCGCGGATGAGAATTCCACGGCGAGCGCCCATGCCCATGCCGACCATCGTCGCGGCGGGCAATGCCAGACCCAAGGCGCACGGACAAGCGATGATCAGAACGCTGCAGACGGCGTTGGCCAGCGCTGCCCAGGTCTGGCCGCTGGTCCAGTGGTGGCTCATCCCCCAGGCGTACCAGCCGATGCCGGTGATCAGGGCGATGCACAAGACCGTCGGGACGAAGATGGCGGAAATCTGATCGGCGAGTTTCTGCACGGGGGGCTTGCCGGATTGCGCGGATTCGACGAGCCGGACGATCTGGGCCAGGGACGTTTCGCTGCCGACCCGCGTGGCTTTGAGGGTCAATCGGCCATCGGTGCTGAGGGTTCCGGCGACGACTTCCTCGCCGGGGCCGCGCGAAACAGGCAGGGGCTCGCCACTGATCATCGATTCATCGACAGCGGAGAGGCCGCTTTCGACGATGCCGTCGATCGGAATGCGGTCGCCGGGGCGGACGAGGATGCGATCGCCGATTTTGACATCGGCGGCGGGGATTTCTTTTGGCGATCCGGACTCATCCAGGCGCAGGGCGGTGGAAGGGGCGAGGGTCATCAACTCCCGGATGGCGTGACCGGCGGCATCGCGCGCCCGCGCCTCCAGCCAATGCCCGAGGCTGATCAGCGCCAGAAGCCCCGTGGATTCCATGAAGTAGACCGCCACTGGAGCGGGCCATAATCCCAGCCAATGGCCGACGGTCGCGATGAGGCTGTACAACCACGCAACGGTGGCTCCCATCGCGATCAGGGTATCCATGTTGCTCGTGCGATGCCGCAGCGCCTTCAGGGCGCTGGAATAGAATTCGCCGCCGACGTAAACGAGGGCGATCGTGCTGGTGGCGATGGAGGCCCAGATCATCCAATCGTGAATGTCGCATGCCTCATGAGGATGGCCCGCCAAACGGAGAGCCCAGTGCGTCAGCTCCAGGGGAAACCACATGATCAAGCCAACGATCGCGCGGCGTTGCCAGGCATTGGACGCATGGGCGTGATGGTCATGATGATTTGCCTGTGCGAACGAAGATTGGACTTTGGCGGTGTATCCGGAATCGGTGATGGCATCGGCGACGGTCTGGATGCGGGCGGATGCAGGATCGAACTCAACCAGTGCTTTGCCGGCCGCGAGATTAACGCGCACTTCGGTCACCCCGGGGACGCGCAGCGCGGCCTTGGTGACATGCGCAACGCAACTGGCGCAGTTCATGCCTTCAACGTCTAAGGTGGCCTGGGTCGCCTCACTCATGGTTGTTCGCCTTCACCTGATTGTAGCCGACTCGTCAAACAGAAATGCCCGGCGCGGGGCCGGGCATTGCGCGGTTTGCAATTCCCTGAAGTCATCCCTTTTTATAATAAGCGGTGTTTTTTTCGATGTAGGAGGCCCATTCGGCGGGCAGGTCCTCCTGTGGAAAGATCGCGGTCACAGGACATTCATCGACGCACAGGCCGCAGTCGATGCAGGTGTCGGGATCGATGAAAAGCTGGTTGGCGGTGGCGAAATCGGCGTCGTCCTTGGTCGGATGAATGCAATCCACCGGGCAAACCGCCACACAGGCGGTGTCTTTGGTGCCGATGCACGGCTCGGCAATGATATGGGCCATGAAACTACTCCTTAGGGACGCGGATTATAGGGAGAATTTCGCGTCAATGCACGCTTTTGTAAGGCATTACTCGGCAATTACTTAGGCGGGATTAACGATTTGCCGGTCATTTCGCGGGGTTGGGTCAGGCCCATCATGGCCAAGGCCGTTGGAGCGACATCAGCCAGACGGCCATCGGTGCGAAGCTTGAGTCCCTTACAACGGTCGTTGACGACAATCAGTTACACGTCGTAAGTCGTGTGGGCGGTATGCGGGCCGCCGGTGGTGGGGTCGATCATCTGTTCACAATTGCCATGATCGGCGGTGACGATGGCAGTACCGCCCTGCCGTTTGATGGCCTCAAGGATTTTGCCGACGCATTCATCGACGACCTCGACGGCTTTGATGGCGACATTGAGCACGCCGGTGTGGCCGACCATGTCTCCATTGGCGAAGTTGACGATAACCAGGTCGTATGCCCCGCTATCGATGCGCCGCACGACCTCCTCGCAGACGCCATAGGCGCTCATCTCCGGTTTTTGATCGTAAGTAGCGACGTCTTTGGGGGAAGGAATAATTTGCCGGTCCTCGCCCGGGAACGGCGGCTCGCGGTAGTCATTGAAGAAGAATGTCACGTGCGGAAATTTTTCGGTCTCGGCGCAACGGAACTGCCTGAGGCCCAAGTCGCTGATGTACTGTCCGAGAATGTTTTTCATCCGGGGCGGCTTGGGATAGGCGACGTGGACGGGGAGGCCTTCTTCGTAGGCGGTCATCGTGCAATAGAAGAGGTCGAGCATGGGGCCGCGATCAAAGCCCTTGAAATCAGGAACGATAAAGGCTTTGGTCAATTCGCGCGGGCGGTCGCCGCGGTAATTGTAGAAAAGGATTGAATCGCCGCTCTCGACGGTTGCGCGCGGCATGTCGTTATCGCAAATGACGCAGGGGGTGATGAATTCGTCGCCGCTCATCTCGGTGACGACGTTCCGGAGCGGAAGGTTCTC
>CAZCKE010000052.1:0-5253 GCA_964499005.1 uncultured Tepidisphaeraceae bacterium | reverse complement strand
ATTGGAGAAAATCTATTCGGATCGGAATTGCAGCAGATAACAGCATGGGCATCGTTTAACTGGCGCTTATTGAGGATTGTAGGGATACAAAACTCATCGGAGTCGTTGCGTTCATACGCCAGCTCGACGGCTTTCTGAGCTGAATCCGCACTGAGCCCTTCCCCGAGGACAATGGCGCGGAAAGCTTTTTCAACACGGTCCCAGCGATTGTCGCGATCCATGGCCCAGTAACGGCCTGCGACGGTGGCGATGCGGCCAACGCCCAGCTCTTTCATTTTTGCCTCGATTTCCCGAATGAAACCGAGGCCGCTGTTGGGGGGCGTATCGCGGCCATCGGTGAAGGCATGCAGGAAGACTCGCGACAGCCCGCGTCGTTTGCACAATTCGAGACAGCCGTAGAGATGTTCGAGCAGCGCGTGAACGCCCGCGTTGCTCACCAGGCCCAAGAGGTGAAGGGTCGATTGATTCGCGATCGCGCGGCTGACGGCCTGATTCAGCTCGGAATTCTCAAAAAATTTTCCGTCGCGGATTTGCTTGGTGATGGCGACGGATTCCTGATCGACGACGCGCCCGGCGCCGATGTTCTGATGTCCCACTTCACTGTTGCCCATGGTCCCTTCGGGGAGACCGACGTCGAAGCCGCTGGTGTGAATCAACGTGGAGGGATATTCGGCCATGAGATGGTCCGCGACCGGGTGTTTTGCGAGGTAAACAGCGTTGGCATGGTTCCACTGCGGATATGGATTTTTCCCCCAGCCGTCGCGAACGATGATGACGCAGGGGCCTTTCTCTGGGCGGCTCATGATTTCCTTTCGAGAGAATTTCGACGTTGATCTTACGCGGCGCAGGCGCGCTCACAAGACGATTGGCAATAGGAAAAATGCGCGCACAAAAATAAAAAAGCGTTGACGCACAATTTTCCGACACTTAAATTGAACGCACCAGAAAGGAGGTGACTGCGCATATGGCAAAGAAAGCCAAGAAGGCCAAGAAGAAGACCAAGAAGAAGTAACCATCGGTTGCTCCGCGTCTCCGAGTTGCTTCACAACCCGCGGGATGCGTTTTGCCGGACGCGTGGCTCCCAGCAGTTGTCCGGCCAATGGTCACGTTTGAATCTGATCAAAATTTTACCTCTTGGGCCTTGGCTCCAACTTTGGCCCCGGAACAATGAAGAAAGCTTCCCTGCCACGGCGGAAGCTTTCTTCGTTTTAAGGGGGAGAGCTTGCGACGGAATCAACGGCGACAGGGTTTCAGCAAAAGCGGCAGACACGGGATTGTGGAAGCGGGGTTTGGATGGTTATGAGAAGGAGGGGTTTGAAGAGCATTTTTAGGGGTCTGGGCTTGTATTGGAGGGTAGGGAGCGGATAATCGGCGGGAACTGGCATTCAAGGACGAAGCCGATGCGAATCATTGCATTCATGAATCAAAAAGGGGGCGTGGGGAAGACGACCACGACCGTCAATCTGGGGGCGGCGCTGGCTGAGGCGGGGAAAAAGGTTTGTCTTGTCGATCTCGATCCGCAATCCCATCTGACGATCAACTATGGAGTAGACCCCTCGGCGGAGCAGATTTCGCTCTATCAGGTTCTGGTCGAGCAGCGGAGTTTTCTCGAGGCGATTCAGCGCGTCGGAAAGAATATAGCGCTGGTGCCGGGGAACATCGATCTGGCCGCGGCGGAGGTGGAGCTGGTGAACGTGCCGGGGCGGGAGATGCTGCTGAAGAACCGGATCGCGGCGGCGCAGCACGATTTTGATTTCATCCTGCTGGATTGCCCCCCGAGTCTGGGGCTCCTGACGATCAATGCACTGGCGGTGGCGGAGGAAGTGATCATTCCGATGCAGCCGCACTTTTTGGCACTTCAGGGAGTGGGAAAGCTGCTGGAGACGGTGGCGCTGGTGAACAAGCGGATGAATCCCAAGCTGAAGGTTTCGGGGATCGTGCTGACGATGTTCGATGCGCAGACCAAGCTCTGCACCGAAGTGGTGAATGATCTGAGTAATTTCATCACGGCGGCGGAGGGAAAGAATCTGCCGTGGTCCGCGGCGCGGATTTTCCAAAGCAAGATTCGGCGGAACATCAAATTGGCGGAGAGCCCCAGCTTCGGGCAGACAATTTTGCAATATGATGGGACGAGCCATGGCTCGATGGATTACCGTTCGTTGGCGCGGGAAGTGATCCAGATGGCCAAGCCCGTCGTGCCGGCATTGGCGGCCGCGGCACAAGTCGCCGGGGTGCAGCCGGCGGTGACGACGAAAGCCGTGGCTGAGGTGAAACCGGTGGTTGAAGTCAAACCCCCGGCGGCGCCAATGATATCAACTATGGCAGCCGTTCCTGTCGCGGCAGAACCTAAACTTGTGGCGACTAAGCCTGTGACGCCGAAATCCGTAACCATTAAGCCGACTGTTCCGAAGCCCGCCCCGGCGGCGACACCGGCGGTGAGTATAACCGTGAATCCCACCGTAAAAACGCCCGCGTCGAAGACAGAGTCGGTCACGGCGATGGCGGGTTAATCGGGCCAAGCCAATGGAAAGCCCCCCTCTATTTGCCCCCTGGCGCATGGAATACATCCGATCGCTCGGCAAGAGCGATGATGGAAGATGTTTCCTTTGCGACGCGGTGGCGGCTGCATCAAAGGACGCGCATGTCCGCCGGGACCATCTGCTGGTCTGGAGCAGCGAGCATTGCGTGGTGGTGCTCAATCGCTATCCGTACGCCAACGGGCATCTGCTGGTGGCGCCACGGGCTCATAAAGGGGAACTGGAAGATCTGAGCGAAGAGGAGCAAATGGATTTGTCGCGTCAGACAACGCTGAGCGTACGGCTGCTCAAGCGGGCGGTTTCGGCGCAAGGGTTCAATATTGGGATTAACATCGGCCGCATTGCCGGCGCGGGGCTGCCGGGGCACGTTCATCAGCATGTGGTGCCGCGATGGGGAGGGGACATCAACTTCATGAGCGTGGTGGGCGAAACCCGCGTGGTTCCGCAGGCCATCGGGCAGCTTTACGATGAATTGGTGCGAGCGATGGAGGAAGTTCGGGCCGGATCATAGCGGTGACGGCATTTCACTCCTTCGGCTTGCCCTTTATCCCCCAGCGCCTTACCTTTCCTCGCCATGGATGAATCGATCCGCAAACAGCTTGTCCCCGGCGCGAAGGTGAAAATCACCCAGCAGATTGCCGCCCGCAATTATTCCTGGGCCAGCGAGATTTACGGCGAAGTCATCGAATACGGCCAGCAGCCGACGGGAAGCTGGTTCGCCCACAGCAAGGATGACAAGCTCTGGCTGGATCGGCTGACGTTGCGCAAGTCCGATGGGGAGATCACTACGTTGAACTTGGATGAATTCACCGTCGTTGAGGTTGAGGGTTCCACCGCCTCGCTCAGAAAGTGATCGTCCAGGACGTTGGTTTGCCAAACTGCCGCAACTTGCCATTCTGATGAGCCCGCCCGACACGACCCGTTTGGCAATCATTTGCACCCCCGGTACCATTACACCTCTTCATGCCAGCGACTGACGCCAAAGCAAAACCTTCGCCGGGAATCGTCGGGATTTGCGCCTGGCTATTGCCAGGGGGCGGCTATTTTATCCTCGGTGAGCGGACGCGCGGAGCAGTCGTGTCGATCAGTATCATCCTGCTGTTTTTGATGGGAATTTTGATTGGCGGCATCCGGATCATGGACCCGCCGGGATGGGGACAATACGGGTACATGACCCAGATCGTGGGGCGCGGCCCGGAAGATTTTCGGCGGGTCAATCCGACGAATGCGCAGGAACAGGCCGAACCTGCCGTTCATGATGGCCGGGGCCGGGGCTTTGGCCCGGCGTTTACCCGCGAGCCTTTGTCGGAATTGGGAAGCAAACCGTGGTTTGTCGGGCAGATTTTGTGCGGACCGATCACGCTGGCGGCGTCGGTGATTTCGGTGCACGAGGCCCGGCCCAGCGATTCGCCCGTCGATGCAAATTCGGTGGGCGAAGGGGCGGCGCCGCTGCCGGCGGCGGACAACGGGTCGGCGCGGGAGGGAGTTCCTTCGGCTCACTCGCGGTCGTGGGAGATCGGGGCCCTTTACACCGCGGTGGCCGGAATGCTCAACCTCTTAACCATTATTGATGCCACGTTCCGTGCCACGCAGACGGAGAGGAAAGCCTGATGCCGCTCGCCGACGGTTATATTCCTTTCATCTACGCATTGCCGATCTGGGTGGTTCCCTGGATCTGGCCTCTGCTGCTTTTGCCGCTGTGTGCCGCCGTGGCAATTGTCTATAAAAGTATTCGCTGCTCGAGCATGTCGCGCGTGCCCCGTGAATCATTGATTCTGTTCGTCACCATTCTGTCGGGAATGCTCTTCACCGCCGCCGCGCTGGCGGGATTGGCGAAAATTTTGCAGTAACCTATGAGTGAAAAAACCGCCATCGCGCCCGATTTGGAGTCGGCGAATTTCTTGGGCCGCGCCTGTGAGCAGCTTCAGGCGGAGCTGTCCAAGGTTATTGTCGGGCAGACGCGGGTCATCGAGGAAGTCCTCATCGCGATTTTCGCGCGCGGCCATTGCCTGATGCAGGGGGTGCCGGGGCTGGCCAAAACTCGCCTGGTCTCCACGCTGGCCGAGACGATGGATCTTTCCTTCCATCGCATTCAGTTCACGCCCGACCTGATGCCTTCGGATATCACGGGCACGGATATTTTGCAGGAGGATGCCGACACAGGCCGGCGGCGTTTTGAGTTCCAGCGCGGCCCAATTTTCACCAATCTGCTGCTGGCCGATGAGATCAACCGGACGCCGCCTAAAACACAGGCGGCTTTGCTCCAGGCGATGCAGGAGAGGCAGGTAACCGCCGGCAATCGCACGCTGGATCTTCCCAATCCTTTTTTCGTCCTGGCCACGCAGAACCCGATCGAGCAGGAAGGGACCTACCCGCTGCCCGAGGCCCAGCTCGATCGCTTCATGTTCATGGTGATGGTCAACTACCCCTCGCGCGACGAGGAATTGGAAGTGCTCAAGCGCACCACCGGCTCAGCCGAGGCGCAGGTTGCGCGGGTGCTGGGGGCGGCCAAGATCATCGAACTCCAGGAGATCGTGCGCACGGTGCCCGTGGGGGAGCACGTTTATCATTTCGCGCTGGAGGTCGTCCGCGCGACTCGCCCCAACGAGAAAGGCGCCAGCGATTTTGTCCGCCCCTGGCTTTCCAGGGGCTCCGGGCCACGAGCCCGGCGCAACAACAACACCTCCGCAAACGCGCGCCGGCGTTGTCGCGCCGG
>CAZCKE010000051.1:0-14768 GCA_964499005.1 uncultured Tepidisphaeraceae bacterium | reverse complement strand
GCGCGATCAGCAGGAAGGCCGAGTTCGGAGAGTAGCAGCCGGCGATGTTTCGCCCTCCGATGGGTATCCGCACGTGGTTGATCCATCGCGCCGCCCTCGCCAGCGGCCATGCTGTCATCACCTGGTCCCGCCGAGGCGTCGATGGCCTGCGAACTGACACCTCCAATATCCTTCGCCGCCTTGGCCCTGCCCAACCAGGGGATATTCTGCTGCTCCATGATGGTGTCGACCCTCATTTAAAAAGGCCTATTTATCGGGACCGCGCCGCCACGATCGCCGCCGTTCGACCCCTGGTCGCCGAACTTCGCCAACGCGGATTGGAGCCGATCCGGTTGGATCGCCTCCTGGGCATCCCTGCTTATGCCCCCATATCGTGAAAAAACTCGCTCCCGAGCGGGTTCTATAATGCCAGACTCTTCCTCAGCTTTATCGCCCTCCCTTTCCTGCCGACAAAAGAGTGTGTTCTGGCATGAGGACTATGCGGTACAAACGGGCCCATCTCTTACCGGACCCTAATAAGCGTTACATCGCCCATACGCGTAAATGGGGGCGCAAATACTTGCCGCATCGAGCGGTTGTATTGGATATCAAGACTGGCCAAATGGGTTAGGAGGTGGTGCCCGTGGAGTTGTCGCTGGCGCTATGTGAAGAGATCACTGGGCTTGGCAAAATGCCCGCGCCGGCTGACGAAGCCGAGTACGAACGGCGTCGTACCCAACGTTTTGCCTTTGGTTCCCGCGCTTCAATCTGCACCGTTCGCAAAGGCATCGAGAGCGACCCCAGCGTCGTTCTCATGCGCGACATCTCCTTGACCGGCATCGGATTTCTCCACGCCGAGCCCCTTAAAGTCGGCACCAAATTCATCATTACCTTTACGGGGCGCCGTAGCCGCCACGTCAAGCTTCAATGCGAAGTCGATCGCTGCGACGTCGGAGGCACCGGGGGAACTCAATACGTGATCGGCGGAACGTTTGAATCCGTCCTCGAACCCGCCCACGACGCGGAACTCCCTGCCGAAGAAGAGGAACCCTCCGAACCTGTTCCGCTGATGGCCAGCCTGCGTAGCCGGCTGGGCCCGTTGTCCGCATCGAACGAACCTCGCCGCCCAAGCCGGATTTTTGTTCCTTACGAGCGCGTGGCGGATGAATCGGTCGTAAACAAAATTATCCAGCCCGCCGCTCCGCCGCCGATTCCGAAAGAAGCCGGCGCGCCGATGGCCTTCAAGGAAGTCCTATTGCCTCCCTTGGAGGCAGCACCCCAGACCCAGAGCAAGTCTCCGGAAATTGCATCGCAGGCTTCTCAAATTCAAGAACAGGCTTCCGAACCTCAGGAGGCGCCTCCCGAAGTCAACGATCTGCGCCGAGCCTTGCGAGAACGTTCTCTGGCGGCCAAAGAGCTGCCTCCATTGCCTGTGGAAGAAACCGCCACGGAGATTCCCGCTCCCGAACCCCTCGAACAAACCGATGATGCGGAATTTACCATCATCGAAGCCGATGCTGTCGAAGAGCACCCGACCCACCTGTTGCCCCCGGTTGAAGCGGCCCCTGAAGAGGTAGCCCCCGAATCGGAACAACCGCCCGTCGCCGAGGAGCAACCCTTTATCCTCATGGAGGATGTCATCGCCTCGGAGCCCGCGGCGGAGCATACCGCCACAGCGGAGCAAAACAGTACGCTCGAACAAACCAACGAGGACATGGAGGTCTTCACCATCATCGAGACCGACATTGCCGGCCAGGAAGAAGCCCCCTTACCCGCCACCGCCGAGGCGGAGCCGATTGTCGTTCAAGAAGAGCCGTCCGCCTTGCAGAAAAAAATGGAAGACTTGGTTCCCAGTGCCGGACCTTCCGGCGCGGAGTCTCCCATCTTGGAACTGTCCGAACTTTCGAAGCTCAAGGAATACAGCTCCGCATTGGTTGCGGACTCGTTGCGAATTGAGCAGGAGCTTTCCATGGCTGAGGATGTGTTTACCGTGCTGCAGGATTCGCCTCCGTCCCACTCGACGGATGAATCCACGCCGCTTTCCCCCAACAAGAATCAGGAAGTTGTTTCGAAGCTCAAAAGCTTCCTCAACTCGCAGAGTCGGACCCTTCAGGGCCAGATTCAGCAGTTGCACGACAACAACAAACAGCTTCGCGACGCCAATCAGCGCTTGGCCGCTCATAGCCAGGCGATGAGTGAGGTCACGCAAAAGCGCAATGAGCTTCAGTTGAAGCTGACGCAGGTCGAGCAAGACCTCTCCGAAGAGCGGACGACTGCTGCCCAGCAGGCGGATGCGCATCAGGCTGAGATTGCTCAACTGCGCGAAGCCGTCAAAGCCCTGCAGGCCAAGAGCGATGCCGACGACAAGGCGATTGCTGAATTGGCGGCATTCCTGCAGAACGATGCGACGGCCGGCGCCGCCGGACATGATCATCCGGATGGCACGCAGACGATAGCGGCTTAAGCGGGGATTTGGGTCGGCGCGATTTGCGGCCGCGGCGCTAAGAGGAATAGCGCGCGGGCAATACCGTAAGTCGCCAGGGCCAATACCAGGCCCAGCAGCAGCCCTCCGACCACCCATTCCAACAGCCACGCGCGCCATAGCGCCGTGCTGAGGAAAGCCGTTTCTGCCGTGGACCAATCGATTGGACTCGATAGCGTCCCGTGCAGCAGCAAGTGACCCAGGGTCAGGGAGATCCAAATGAGGATCGGACTGATCGGCGGAATGGACAACTGCGACCCTGCCAGCACCCATATCGGGTGCAGGTTGAGCCGTCGTGCCGCAAAGAGGCTTAAAACGCTCTGTATGCCATACACCGGCAGGCACGCGATAAACACCCCGACCGCCAGCCCCGCGGCGAATTCGCTCCGCGCCCCGGGCTGATGCTGTAGTTTTCTCAACGCCTGGACCGGGCTGAGCCATCCGGCCAGGCGGATCGCCCAGCGCGGCAGCGCCCCCATCATCAGCCTCCCATGCATCGCCGCCCCGCGCAGCGTATCCACCACAGGTCGAAAATGACTGACCCGCTGGTCTTTCGGCAGGTAGTGACAGTTCACATCAACTTGAACGATGGGCACTCCCGCCCACGCGGCTCGCGTCAGAATTTCAGTCTCAAATCCATACCTCCCCGCCCGGCATGAAATCCCCAACGTCTGATCCAGCGGATAAATCCGCAGTCCGCATTGGCTATCCGCCACTCGAACGCCGCTCTCCAGACGGATCATCAAATTTGAAAGCGCCCGCCCCATCCGGCTGCGAGCCGGATATCCATTGGCATGCCGATCGCGCCGGCCCAAAATAATCGCCTCCGGATGATTTACCGCAGTCTCCAAAAGCTGTGGAATCTGCTCTGGATCGTGCTGCCCATCCGTATCGATAGTCACCGCATGGGTAAATCCCGCCGCCCTCGCTGCCGCAAACCCGGTCTGAAGAGCCATCGCCTTGCCGCTGTTGCGATCGTGACACAAAACCGTGACCTGTGACCGCGCCTGCCAGTGCCCCAGGATTTGCCGGGTGGAATCTGTCGACCCATCATTGACGACCACGATCGGCAATCCCAGCGCACGAACCCGTGTCAGGATGTTTTCCAGGGTCCCCGCGTTATTAAATGTCGGAGCCACCACTACTGCGCGCACACATCCTCGCGGCACATTTACAATGCGGGTTGACGTTACTGCGGTTGGCGGCATAATTCCGAATTCGCCTGTATGAGCTGCCGTTACCGATCCAGCAAGCTGCGCGCCGCTCGCTAAAAGGGCAGTCGTGATAAGGATGTGATGATCGGCGAGGCCCAGTCTTGCGTCAACTGACGTTTTTTTCGCGCAAAATTGTCGCCGTTCCGCTTTCATGGATCCGTCGATGTCTCAATGTACTGCGCCAGTTGCGCCGGCCACTTCTGAGCAGCCCTGGCCCCACCGCTCTCCGCGCCCCTGGGAAAAAACGGTCCCCACGTTTTTCCTGGCTCCGCTTATCTATTTCGTAGGCCGGGTGATTTCCCAGGTCGCATTCTTCTTCTGCATGAAAGTGCACCATATCCGGCTGGGCCCGGAACCCAGCGGCGGCTATGTCCTGGCGTGCACCCACCTCAGTCACCTTGAGCCCCTCTGTGCCACTGCTTTGACGCGCCGGCGAATTCACTGGATGGCCCGGCTCGAATTCTTCTCGCGGAAATCCATTGCCCTTGGCCTTCGTGCCATTGACGCGTTTGCCGTTAACCGATTTGGGACCCCCATCAAAGCACTCCGCACGGCCATCCAACGCGCAAAGGACGGCCAGATCATCGGCGTCTTTCCCGAGGGGGGTGTTGCCGTCGGGGGCCAATCTGTCATCCGCGGTGGCCCCATCAAACGGGGGGCCTGCATGGCCTGCTCTTATGCAGGCGTCCCGATTGTTCCCTGCGTCATCCTCGGGACCGACAAGCTCAACCGCGTGCGACCCTGGCTGCCCACCAGGAGCGGCAAATTGTGGGTCATTTTCGGCAAGCCGATCTTCCCGCGACCGCATTTGCCTGGACGTACAAACGCAGCCCAGCGCCGCAATGACCGTGCTGCTTTGGCGTCAGAGCTCCAAGAAGCTTTCATCGGCCTCTACGCCGAGCTGCGCCAACGATTCAACATCGACGATCGCGACGTCCCGTGAATTAGCCGCCCAAATGAGCTTTCTCTCTTACGAGCTGATGTACTGGTTATGCGACCCCGCGTTCTGGGTTTCCTCCCGGCCGATTGTGCTGCACCCGGAGCGAGCGCGTCTGAAAGAGGGATTCATCCTCGCCTCCAACCACATCAGCCCGCTCGACCCGCCCCTGATCGTCCGGCACGCCTATCCCCGCCATGTGGATTTCGTCAGCATTGTCGAATTCAAGCAAAAAAGGTTTGTCCGCTGGTTTTTCAACTGCTTTAACGTCGTCTATCTCGATCGCGGCGGACGAAACCCCGCGACGCTGCTGCAAGTTACCCATCGCCTCCAAAAAGGCCGGGCTGTCGCGATGTTTCCCGAAGGCAATATCCGCTCCGGCGCCAACTCTGTTCTCAACGGCGGTCCGATGAAAGACGGCGTCGCGCGTTTGGCCCAGATTGCCCAGGTGGCTGTCGTCCCCTGCGTGATTCTGGGCTCCGAGCAATACACGCGCACTTCGAGTTGGGCTCCTCTGAAGCGCACGCGTTATGGAATCAACTTTGGCCAGCCGCTTCGCATTCGATCGGAACTCGAAAAAGCTCGCGCGATCGAACTCTTTCTCCAGGATCTTCGAGAAGCATTTTCGGGCCTTCAAAACGAGCTATGCCACGCCATGGGCCGGCCTTGCCCAGAGCCGCTAACGCCTGGCGCTGCTTCACCGGCTGGCCCTGTCCCCTGAGTCGATATGCGTTGCTTGCATGAACCATCCTCCCCTCTATACTTCCGCCCGATGACAACCGCCTCCGCGGCTCCTCTTGCGAGTGGAAACGGCATGGTTTCCCCTCATCCCCTGTTGCCCCGATATTACAAATTCCAGGACCAGAAACGGGCGTTTGTCGACCAAGTCTTCAATGCCGCCGCTCCCGATTACGACCGCCTTGAATGGCTGATGGCCTGGGGCACCGGCCGCCGGTATCGCCACGACGCCCTCCTCCGCGCCGGCCTCAAGCGGGGCATGAAGGTCATCGACGTCGCCGTCGGCACCGGACTGCTCGCACGAGAAGCCAGCGCGATCACCGGCAATGCCGGACAAGTGATCGGCCTGGACCCCAGCGCTGGAATGCTCGCGCAAGCCGTCGGCTCTCTCTGCATCCCCTTGGTCCGCGCTCGTGCCGAGGAGCTTCCCTTTGCACCCGATTCCTTCGATTTTCTCAGCATGGGTTTTGCCCTGCGCCACGTCACAGACCTGGCCACCCTCTTCCGGCAAGCGTTTTCCGTGGTTAAGCCCGGGGGCTCCGTTTGTTTTTTGGAGATCACGCTCCCCAAATCCCGAATCGTTCAAACCCTGATGCGTTTTTACGTCCGCTGCGCCGTTCCATTTGCATTTCGCATGCTTCCTCGCGACGCCCATCTCTCCCCAGCGCCGCGCCGTCAGGATTTTGGCCGCGTCTTATGGGAATATTATTGGGAAACCATACAGGCGTGCGTCGAACCGGCACTGGTTCTCCGCGAGCTGGCAGCCGCCGGGTTTGAGCGCGTCCGCCGCTCCGTCGAGTTTGGGATTTTCTCCGAATACACCGCGGCCAAGCCGAACCCACTTTCTCAATTAACCCCGGAGTCACCGGCATGACGGGTGAACCCTCTTTTCAAAAAATTATGAAGCCCACAATTGTTCCGCTGCTTATCGCAGGGATTTTTCTGGCCCTGCCCTGCGTATCCTGTCTGGCTGACACGACGCGCCCCTTCGATACATCCTCTTCCGATCCCAACGCCTTGTTCAATCCCTACCCCAAAGGCATGTGGGATTGCACGATCTATGGCAGCTACGCCATCCAACCTTCGCACTTCCCGATCCAAACCTACTCAGGCACCTTCGGAGTGAGCTATTACTTTGCCAATAACTGGTCTTTCGGCGTCGAGTTCGAAGGGCTTAGCTTCGACGAACCGGGCGGCATCGGCACGGCCGGCCGCGCCGACATGATGCTGCGAACCCACCTGGTCAATTGGAAAAACGGCTCTCTCTTTTCCGATTTCAGCCTCGGTCTCTTTGCAGCCGACCATCGATTTCCCGCTCCGGGCACGTATTTTAACTACACCATCCGCACCGGCCTGGGAGCCATGTGGAAGCTTACCGACAACATTGATCTGCTCGCCGGCGCGCGCTATCTTCATCTATCCAATGCTCAACTCGAGGGCGCGCGTCACAACCCTTCCTTCAACGCCGTTGAGATCTATTCCGGTTTGCTCTTCAAATTTTAGTGAGGATCGCTGGCCGTGAACGATCCGATGATCGGCCGATCGCTCGGACTTGTCGGAGCCTTGATGAGAGTCAGCATGACGAATCGACCCAGTTCTTCTCGATGCTCGGGCATGACCCAGACGACAACATCTTTGTAGCTGCCGACATAGGCCGCTTCGTGCGGCGCCGATTTGCCGACCATGAGCCAATCATTTCCAGCTGGCACGTCCTCCTCTGTAAGGGCTTGGAACACGAGCACTGGTTCCGATGACGGCATCGTCGCGTCTGGCGGTAGCTCCTGGCCTCTGCGCCAATGTGTTTCAGTGGGCCTGCTGGCAGCATGCGGAATGGGGCGCTCTGGTTCCCTTTTATTAAACTCCTGATCCATCGACTTGTGCCGCACGGCCCACTGATAAAGTTTTCTTAGCGCCCGGATTTCACCGGGATCCATCACGGGCGACAATTGCCAGAATTCGGTCAATTGCCGTTGATAAGGAAGTTTGAGGTCCTGAGTCGGAGGTTTGTGCGGCGGCCAATTGGCTTCATAATTGACCGAGGCCGTATCCGAGACCTGCGCCTGGCCGTTGACGAACTTTACTTGAGACGGAATCGTGTACGGATCTTCCACAAACATCGCCAGATTATTCATGACCTGTTGATACTGCATGTCGCGCAGGGTCGAAGTCTGCGCGATCACGTTGGCTTGCAAATACTGATGCACGCAGCCGCCTAATGGCAGCAATAGAACGAACGCGAGTGACATCCAGCGCATCGAAAATCTCCTGATTGATCGGACCGCTTCCCGGCTCTTGGCGGCATCCGAGCCACAGACCGCATCGGCGAAATGATCAACAAACATCCCGGCGGCAAACCAAAGACCCTCCACACCTAACTGCACACCGTCCCGCAAGTCAAAAGCTGCGACCGTGCGCGACAGCCGCCCCTCGCGGAGCGTGGAGAACCGCGTTCCAATCAGTATGATGAACCACTACTGGGAAAATGGGCAGCTTGGTCCGTTCCAGTTGAGTTTCAGCGAGCGATGTTCATGTCATCAACGATGGCCTCCGGCCGGCATATTTCTCAAACGGCACCCGCCCAGGCATCCAGCTATGTCATCGACTTGGCCATTCTTATCATCATGGTCGCGCTCGCTTACTTCTCCCGCGCCCACAGCCTGCCCCTCCGCGGCGAGGAGCCCACTCGGGCTCAGATGGCATTTGAAATGGTCCAATTGCATGATTGGACCGTTCCCCGCGAGCAGGGCGAACCTTTTCTGGTGCGCCCCCCGATGCAAAATTGGGCCATCGCTCTGAGCTGCCTGGCGTTTGGAAATTGGGGGTTCGAAGCTGTTCGATTTCATGCCCTGATTTCAACGCTCCTGACCACGCTGATCATCTACGCTTATTGCCGCATATTTTTGACGCGGATCGGCGCGCTGGCCGCCGCGGCCGCGTTCTTAACTCTCCCCGAAATGTTCCAAATGGGACGGCAGGCGGAAACCGAGGCCCTCTTTACTTTCTTCGTCGGCGCCTCTCTGCTCCTTTGGCACTGGGGAATTCTGAGAAATTGGCTTGACTGTATCACCTTCCCGCTCGGTTACGCCTTCATGGCCCTCGCCACATTGACTAAAGGCATCCAGGCGCCGGCATATTTCATTGGGTCGATTGGCACCTACCTCATTCTCACACGCCAATGGCGCCGCCTCTTCAGTTGGCAGCATCTTTTGGGCATCGTTACTGCCGTCACGATCCTCGTCGCCTGGATCGTTCCTTACGGCGAAATCGTCGGGTGGTCCAAAGTTCCTCTTGTTTGGTTCGGCGACCCGGCCATCACTTACAATGGCGGCGTTTCCCGCTGGCATCCCGGTGAGACTGCCCTCCATCTCCTGAAATATCCCGCCAACATCTTCGCCGGCATGCTTCCGTGGTCGGGCCTGCTGGTGTTCTTCGCTTTCCGTGAAATTCGTCGAGCCGCGCGCCAAAGCGAAGCTGCTCGTGGCGTTTTTTTCGCCTGCATCTGTTTGGCCATTGCCTGGCCGAGTTGCTGGATTCCCCCCGGCAGCCTCCCTCGATACTTCGCCCCGCTTTACCCTTCAACCTGCGTGCTGATCGGCATCGCCTTTCAATGCGCCGGCTCCTCCAACTTATCCCCGCTTATGCTGCGATTACGACAATGGCTCGTAACGCTCATGGCCTTCGTCGTCGGCTTCTCGGTGATCGTCGTGCTCGGAGCCCCTCTGGTTGCAAAACGTTTCGCGGCCGTGCAGCCGCTTGTCGGATCCCCGTTTCTCACGGCGTTCTATACTGTCACCTTTGCCGTATTGGCACTGCTCATTTTTAGATCTCGCAATCACAACGATGCCCCCGCCGCTCGGATGTTCATCCTGAGCACCGCCGTCTTCATGATCGTCATGGTCGCCGGGCTTGCGACCGATTTCCGTATTCGCCGAAGCGAAGACGCCGCCACGGCCGTCGCTCAATTGAAGGCTCATCTGCCTCCTCGGCAACAGTTGGTCAGTATCGGCGGCCACACGGCCCCCATGTTTGCCTACTATTACGGCTCGCCCTTGATTATTCCCCTCCCCATGCCCACGGCTGAAAACGGCCTTGGCCTAAAGCTCTCCTATTTTTGCTTTATGTCTTCCGGCGCCAAAAGGCCCCGATTGCCATTCGCATGGGAAGAAATCAGCGTGGTCCCCCTCGATCGCAACCATCACGATGCCCCCCTGGATGTGATCGTCGTCGGCCGGCGCATCAGTCAAATATCCAAAGCGGGCGAAGGGGGTCGAACCCTCGACATTCACGTTGGCAACGTGACTGAAGCGACAAGTCAAACTTCGACAAATCAAGGGATTAACGATTCATCCACATGTTCATTCAGCATCTATTCAGCAAATGAGACGGTTAACGGCGGTTTGCAGGAAGTCATTGAAGCCTGGCAAACGGTCACACCAGCAGTGCGAGACCAAGTCTTAGCGATGATTCGGTCGGCGAGAGCTAAATAGCTCGCCAACGCTGGCCTGAGGCGAAATAACCTGGCATGCTGGCACCCTCAATTCTGCCCAAAAAAAGGGATAGAATTGCCAATGCCACAAGATTTCGTGTGTGCCAAGTTCGTGCGTGCCACGATCTGATCTGTGCTGGATAGGTTCTTTCCAGCGGATTCAACCCTCTCCTGTCCATCGAACAGCATGAAGACACGGCCGAGTTGGTTGGTTTCTATTAAGATAGGTTTGGATGACGCAGATCGAATGTGCTGGCCGGTAATTCCAGCAAAAATATATCGATTGTGTTGCCTAGTGTTTGTCCGAGGCAGTTCTTGATGGGTCGATCGCACGGCGTACAGTGATTTTGTGCTACGGCCGGCCCCGGCCGACCCGGCCGTCGTGGCGCAAGTCCTTCGGCTGGCCAACGAAAATCCAATCTGGGGTTATCTTCGAATTACGGGCGCGATGGCTGCTATCGGTCATGCGCTCAGCCATCAGACCATCAAAAACCTCCTCGAATGGCATGGCATCGACCCGGCACCGATGCGAAAAAGAAAGACCGACTGGTCCGACTTCATCAAATCACACGCCGACTGCCTCCTGACCACCGACTTCTTCACGACCGAGGTCTGGACCGCTTGCAGATTGGTCACTTATTGCGTCCTGTTCTTCATCCACGTTGCCAGCCGAAAAGTCTTTCTCGCTGGCATCACGGAAATCCGCGCGATCAAGACGGGCAAGAGAGCGCAAACGGACATTTACTACCTGCGCGAAATGTTTGGTCCTGTCTGCGATGCCCTTAAAATCACCGGCAAGAGTAAGAACGATCAAACTTATGTCGCGCCCATGATGTTTTTGCCCCATTCGTAACTCCGAAAGTACTTTTGATGACCCACCAAAAATACCTTGATCCGTCACCGATGATTCCGCCGCAGATTTGCGAGCCTTTCTCCGACAGGAACCGAGGCGAGTGCTACTTCGACTTATTTGCATAATTGAATTTCAAATTGCTCCATAGAAATTCTCGGCGCAACTTTTCAACGACAATTCAGGCTGTCGGAGCAACTAAATTTGAGGGCTGAAGCAGCTTCTGTGGAAAATATTTCAGACGAGGAATTTCAATCGGGTCGCCGACGCGCGTTTGTTTTCGCGCATGTTGTGAACTTTGCAAAATTGCGCGCGAGAGATCCGTGACGCCGAAGGAATTAGGATTTTCAGTCCCGTTATTCTGCTCAGATTGTAGGCTTTATGTGAATTATCGCGTATGTGAGAAGCATACTTCACATTTCGCGTTCTCAAGTCACACTGTTTTTTGAATCACAAAACATTATTTCTATTTTGTACCTATCTGACTCTGCCAGATGGCATCAGCATTGCTGGTCGCGTGCAGAGGCATTGAAAATGCGAACCAGTGGGTACTGGGGCGCTGCTCAGAAGCAGTTCTGAAGTGCCGGTCTGATTCCTGAAATTCATCGGGCGTCAGTTCCCTGCATTCATCACAATCTTTGGATGTCGGTAAGGTGAACCGGCGGGGACGAAGTTTGCCCCTGTTGTTTTGGATGTGCATTGATCAGTCCAATGATCCCGACTTGCCCGCGCTAATGGAGTAGCCTTGTCCAAGCAAATAACATACAAGGAAAAGACTACTGAGGCCCCCCAGCCCATCCCCAGCCGAACGGTTTCGGTGGTGAGGCGGGCCGAAGGGGGCTTGGCCTCCTCCGTGCCGCAAAGCATCGCGATTTCCTCACATCGCGGCATTCTCCAGATACTTTGGCGCAGAGTCGGGATTATTCTCGCGGTCACGCTGGCGGCGGTAACACTGACTGTGGAATATCTTCAATTGGTGCAGCCGCTCTATTCAGCCTCGTCATCCCTCTATATCGAGCAGGCAGCGCCAAAGATCATGAGTGATACACCAGGCACGGAATCGATCAACAGCAATTACCTCAATACTCAAGTGGAACTGATTAAAGCGGGCCCCATATTGGCGATGGCCTTGAAGCAGCTGGAGATTCAACGACTACCTGTATTCCGAAATATCGAGGGTCGTCCATTCGATTATTTGAAGAAATCACTGATGGTTGACATCGGCAAGAAGGACGACATTATCACCGTATCGCTGGAAACCCCCTACCCCAACGACAGCGCTGCGATCGTCAATGGCGTGGTTGATTCCTACATCAGTTTTTCGTCGCAGCGCAAGCAATCGACGGCTGTCGAGGTGTTGAAGATCCTAGAAAAGGAAAAGGATCGCCTAACGGCAGAACTAACAAAGGAACAGAAGGATATCCGGGATTTTGTGGATAACGCGGGGCCTTTCGGCACAACCGGGGAAAAGAGCCTGGTAATCCAACAGCAACTGACCGAACTTGGCCATGCGTATATGGCGTCTCATTTGCAGCGGCTGGACCTGGAGAGCAACTTCCTGCCGGATCATCCCGCCGTCATAACTGCGAGACGGCACGAAGCTGAAACGGCGGCGGCCTATAACGATTTAATACAGCGTGTTCAGCAAATGGAGACATCGGCCGCAACGTACCAGCAACTATCCGACGGTTCGGAGCGCACCGAGAGGCAGCTGGACACAGTCGACGACCGCATGAAGGAAGTGAATATAGTGCAGGATGCTGGTGCGTTAAACATTGATATCCTGGAAAGAGCGACCACGACGGACGTTCCGAGTCATCCCCGGCCCCTGCGAACACTGGCCATCGGCGGGGTCCTTGGTCTGCTGCTGGGCGGCATGATTGCGATCCTGCTGGACTTGACCGATGACAAGCTCCGGTCTGTTGAGGAAACGGCTGCTGTCTTGCTGCCAGTTCTAACGGTAGTGCCCAAGATCAAAGGACGCAGGCGCGTTCATGGATTAGCGGCACATCTGGATCCGACCGGACGGGCAGCTGAGGCGTTTAGGAGCTTAAGAAGCTCGATCCTGTTCGCGACAGGCAAAAAGACCGTGCTTATTACGAGCCCGCTACGCGGTGAAGGAAAGAGTACCACCGCCGCCAATACCGCGATCTCGCTCGCGCAGGCGGGTCGGAAAGTGCTGCTTATGGACGCCGACCTCCGGGAACCCAACCAGCATAGAATATTTCAGACACCGGGCGGGCGAGGTCTCGTGGGCTTTTTGTCGACTGGAGCTTCTGAAGAGGATCCGGCCATCGCCAAAACAGCCGTGAATAACTTGGATTTGCTGCAATGCGGCCCCATTCCACAAAATCCTTCGGAACTGTTGAACAGCGACGTATTTGAAGATCTGCTTTCGACGCTCCGGGATCGTTATGACTATATTGTGGTAGACAGCCCGCCGGTGCTGATGGTCACTGACGCCAGTATCCTGGCGGCCATTTGCGACCTCACCATTCTTGTTGTGAAGCATGAAAGGACCAGGCGGAAGACCATGATTAGTGCATTGGAACGTCTCGCCGCCTTTGACGCGAATGTTCTGGGAGTCTTGCTCAATGGCGTAAAAAAGAAGTGGTCCGACCGTCACCATCCGCGCCGTCCCAAACCAACAGAGATGAACCAACTGGTAAGTATGGCGTCACCATCGGCCTTAGCGCTTCATTAGAAGGTCATCAGGCACTACGCCAGAACCAGAACGGGGCGCATTTCAAATTTCCGTTTCGCCTATCGAGCGAACCAACGATTTCAAATCCTGAGCCAAACGCCAATGGAGTGGCCATTGACGGACCTTCGGGACGATGCCGCCGAATTGGGGAGAGAAAAGTGTTGAAATTAGCCGACAACCCACCTTTGGCTTTCCCGCACGAATCGTTGCTGGAATTGCGCGGACAATGGTGGGTGGGACATACAAAATCACGCGCCGAGAAGGCGCTTGCGTGGGACTTATCCCGGCGAGGCATCAGTTATTTCCTACCGCTGGTCAAGCGAGTTGCAATCTATGGCGGAAAACGTCGCTCGATTTTGCTGCCTGTCTTCCCGTCTTACGTATTTTTCTGTGGCGATGAAGAGGCTCGGTACAAAGCGCTTCTGACGGATCGGCTTTGCCAGGTATTGACCGTGCCCGATCAACAAACCCTGATCGAGGAATTGATAGCCGTTCAAAAAGTGCTGAAGTACGGTGAAGCCGATCCCTACCTATCGATTCCGATGGGATCGCAATGCCGGGTCACCGGCGGACCATTATCCGGCATCGAAGGCACGGTGGTTCGGCGCGACGGCCAGCAGCGATTGGTATTACAGGTAAGCATGCTTGGGCAGGGCATCGCAGTGGAAGTCGATTCATATCTTCTAGAGCGGCTATAAGCGTAATTCACTATTGAGAGCGCAGCGTTCACGTCGGCACGGAATGGCCGTCAAAGATTCTTTTTTATCTCATCTTTGTTGGATCTCTCCAGGAGGAGAGTATGAAACTCTTGCTGTTTCGGGATGTCATTCGAAAGTTTCGCAATCGTCGCGGCGTCAAAGGCCTGCGTCGGCTCTATTCGCGGCGAGAAATCGACGCATTAATGCACCGCGAAAGAGCGCGTGCTGATCGCAGCGGCCTCCGTTTTGCGCTGGCCGTATTCCAGGTTTCATCGATGACTCTTGATCCGTCCGTGGGGCTTCGACGCCTGGCTCGGACTTTATCGCGACGCGCACGCGCCACCGATCATGTGGGGCGATTTGACGCCGAACGACTCTGTGTGATTCTGCCGGAAACTTCGGCGGAAGGCGCGCGGAGTTTCGCGCAGGATATTCGTCAGCTCACAACAGGATGCCCCGCCATCCCGTTAGGACCCAGCGCTGACGAGATACGGTTGGAGAAACTGACCGTGACAAATACAGCCGATTCACTCTGTTGTGAAGTATTCTCATACCCTTCTGAGATCGTTTTAGACGAAGGCAATAGTTCCTTAAGACGCCCGGAGGAGTGACGAGGACCGCCATACAAATCGGTTTCTGCCCGGTGGCAAAACGCCAGCAAGGCGGAATGCAAACCAGCC
>CAZCKE010000050.1:13360-14833 GCA_964499005.1 uncultured Tepidisphaeraceae bacterium | reverse complement strand
ACGGACCTGCGCGGGCTGTTGGGCGAGGTCGGCGCCTTGTTGGGCCGGGCCACCGGCGGGGTCCCCCTCGACGATGTCAACCCCGCTGGCCAGGACCCGCTGACAGACCTGGGGATTCATATCAATAACTCGGTAATTGACGCCGCGGCGACGAAGAAAATCGACCAGTGAGCGGCCGGGCAAGCCAAAGCCGGCGACGACGGCGAAGGATTCACGGGGAGGATGCGCGGCGGGTTCGTGCATCGGCATCGAAACAGTTTAACCAGTGAAGTACAAGGGATCGACGGGCACATGGGTTAAAAGCTTTGGCGACACCGCTTTGCGGCCGGCACAGCGGCTTTGCCGCGCTTGCAAAGGCATCGATGCACCGCTAAAACGGCTCGGATTTATCATCTTTGACGCGTGCGTCACATGGGCAGGGATGCGTGAGATTTAATTTCATTGACAGAATTGAGTCGTTGAGCGAGAGCCGGTTGATTGGCTTGAAGTACGTCACGCTGGCCGAGGAATATCTGGGCGATCACTTTCCCACGTTTCCCGTGCTGCCGGGCGTTTTGATGGTCGAAGCGTTGACGCAAGCCGCTGGATGGCTCCTGCACCGGAACACGGATTTCGCCAAATCGATGGCCGTTCTCAAAGAGGCGCGAAACATCCGCTTTGGAAATTTCGTCGCACCGGGCAACAGCCTGCGATTTGAAGTGGATCTGTCTGAAACCACTGAGACGGGAGCGATGTTTAAAGCGTCCGCGACGGTCAACGGCAAACTGGCACTCTCCGCGAGGCTGGAACTCGCCTATTTCAATCTGGCCGAGCGGCATAAGGATCTGGCCGAGAGGGATCAAATCCTGATCGAGCATCATCGCCGCAGATGGGCGGTGCTGACGCAGCAGGGAATTGGAATTCAAATCGGGGCCCAATCGTAAAGGAATGCGCCTATGGCCATGTCGCGCGACGAAATTTACAAGAAAGTGCAAGCGGTGCTGGTGGATGCGTTGGGCGTGGACGAGGAGGAAGTGACGCCGACGGCAACGCTCCGGGAAGACCTTGGCGCCGAGAGCATCGATTTTCTGGATATTGTTTTTCGCCTGGAAAAGGCGTTTACGACGGACCCGAGCAAGCCGTTTAAAATCCCGCGCGGAGAGCTGTTTCCCGAGAACCTGCCCACCATGATGAACGACGAGCGTTTCGTGAAAGACGGGAGATTGATGCCGGATGGGATCGCGGAATTGAAGAAGCGGCTGCCGTTTTCAAATTTTTCGGAGTTTGACAAAAACCCGACACTGGAAAACGCCCGGGCCCTGCTCAACGTGGATACCGTGGTGAATTACATGCAGTCGAAATTGAACGGATAGGCGCCCGCGAATCACGCGATGGATGAGCCATGCGATGGATGTGGATCGACAGGTTTGTGCAGTTTGAGAGCAAGTCATCAGCGACGGCGGTGAAGAACGTGTCGCTGGCGGAGGAGCATCT
>CAZCKE010000050.1:0-13350 GCA_964499005.1 uncultured Tepidisphaeraceae bacterium | reverse complement strand
CATCTGCACGACCTGTGCCCCGACTTTCCCATCATGCCGCACAGCCTCATCATCGAGGGCATGGCCCAGACGGCGGGAATTCTGGTGGGCGAAGCGCGGAATTTCTCGGAAAAAGTGATCCTCGCCAAGATCAGCAGGGCAACGTTTCACCGGCTGGTCATGGGGGGCGATACGCTGGTCATCGCGGTGAAAATCGACCGCTTGTCCGACACCGGCGCGTCGATCAGCGGAACAGTGCGCTGCGGACAGCAGGAAGACGCCCCGCTGGTGGCGGAAATCGAGCTGATGTTCAGCCACATCGACAAGAACCTGGCGGGAGCCGAATTTCCCGAGGACAATTTTGTTTTTACCGATCAATCGCAATCGCTCCTGAAGACCTATCGGAGCGGAGTCAACATCACTATCTAACATGCGACGGGTCGTCATCACCGGCGTCGGCATCGTTTCTCCGATCGGGATCGGCGCCCGCGCGCATTGGGACAACCTGATTGCCGGAACGATGGGGATCCGGCCGATCACCGCCTTTGACCCTGCGGGCCTTCCATGCCGGCTCGCGGGCGAAGTGCCCGGTTACAAGATCGGGGATTTTGTTCCTAAAACCTATCGCAAAGCCACCAAGGTCATGGCACGCGACACGGAGTTGGCGGTCGTCGCGGCGGACGACGCGTTCAAGGATTCGGGGCTCAAGTCCCAGGCGTACATCGACTCGCCCAACTTCGATGGCAAGCGATTCGGCTGCAATATCGGCGCCGGCTTGATCAACGCCGAACTGACCGAACTGGCAGCGGCAATGACCACGGCGCGGTCGACCGAGGAGACCAATCGGCTGGATTTGGAACAATGGGGCCGCGATGGAATGACGCAATTGACGCCGCTTTGGCTATTGAAATACCTGCCGAACATGCCGGCTTGCCACGTCACGATCATTCATCAGCTTAAGGGGCCCAGCAATACGATCACTTGCGCCGATGCGAGCAGCCATTTGGCCATCGGAGAAGCATTCCGCACGATTCAACGAGGCAAGGCCGACCTGGCCATCTGCGGAGGCGCCGAGAGCAAAGTCAATCAGATGGGGCTGCTTCGGCAGATGCTGCTCAAGCGGATTAATGAGTCGAGCAATGATTCGCCGGCCCTCGCGCTGCGTCCTTTTGACCAGAAGTCCAACGGCACGATCATGGGAGAAGGCGGCGGATTGCTCATTCTTGAGGAATTGGAACGGGCCAAGCAGCGCGGAGCGAAAATTTACGCGGAACTCGTGGGGTTTGCCGCGAGCCAGGACAGCTATCGGATCACGGAGCCGCAGCCCAGCGGTCATAGCTACGGCAAGGCCATCAGCAACGCGCTCAAGGATGCAAAACTTTCAGCGAAAGATGTGGATTTGCTGGTTCCCAATGGGATCGGGATTCCATCCCACGATCGAGCCGAGTTGTCGGGATTGAAGCGGAGTTTGGAGGCGGAACTGGAGCGAGTGGCCCTCTGCCCGATCAAGGGGCAGACCTCGAGTCTCGCCGCCGGCAGCGGCGTGGACGCGGCGACGGCCGTACTCGCGCTGCATCACGGAAAAGCTCCGGGGTCGATCAACACGGATCAGGTACTCGATGCAGTTAAAATCAACGTGGCCAGAGAAGCGCGGGAGATGAAGATCGGCGTGGCGATGAGCACGGTCTACAGCCTGGGCGGGCAAAACGCGGCGTTGGTGTTCCGCCGGATTTAGATCAATAGATTTTCGTCGCCAAAGCATGGAAACGTCCAATGCCACACCCTCCACTAGAGTTTTGGGAAGCTCTCGTCGGCGAGATTCAAACTTGCGGCTCCCGTGAAGCGTACACCATCGATGACGAGTGTAATTTGGTCCCTTTGCAAAGCGAGAGACGACTTCTCGACACTTGCTGAGATAAATAACAAAGATCCGGCGCAGCGTTTCGTTCTATTTTATGCAAGTCCGATTCTATATCGATGATGACAGTGGTCTGCCGCATTGTGAAAATCATGGCATTCGTCCCGAAGAAGTTCTCGATATTCTGCGCGGCCCTTCCGATCATGGACCGGGTAGAAATGGCACGAGAGTTGCCGAAGGTCAGACGAGGCACGGCCGCTATCTCCGCATCATTTACAAGCAGCGTCGTGATGGTTCCATTTTCGTGATTACAGCCTATGATCTAACCGGCAAGGCAAGAGCCGCGTACCGCCGACGCCGTCGGGAAAAACCATGATGCACACGAATGGAAATCCGCCTCGCAAAACCCAAAAGGACCCTAATGTCTATCCCCCGGGTTTGGACCTCCAAAAGGTAGAGAAGATCATCAAATATTATGATCACCTGAAGGACCGACCGGTGCTCCGTCATCCCCGAGTATCTAAAGCGACGGAAATGGTCTGGATGCAGATTCCGGAGAAATTAGTTAACAAAGTGCAAAAACTGATCGCCGGGACAAAAAAATCGGCTTAAAACGCCGGCAAAACAGGTCTTCCGCAGGCATGAATCGCGTTGTCATCACAGGCATGGGTTGGGTCACGCCGATGGGGCATTCCATCGAGGGGGTCTGGAAGCGCCTGCTGGCCGGGGAATCGGGCGTGGCACGAACGACGCTCTTCAATGCCGGGACTTTTCCAACCAATATTTCGGCCCAGGTGAAGGACTATCGGCTGGAAGATTTTGTCGGAGAGACCGGGCCGCACGCCGGGGTGGGTCGAAACACCATGTTCGCGCTGGGAGCCTGCGCGCAGGCATGGAAAGCGGCGGGGCTCGTTGCCGACCGTCTCGATCTGGACCGTGTGGGGATCTATCTGGGAAGCGGTGAGGGGTCGCTCGATTTTGATCCGTACAGCAGCGCGATCCTGTCGGCGTGGAAAGCGGAATCGGCAGCACTGGATTCCGTCAAGTGGGCACAGGTCGCGTTTGAACGAATGAATGTGACGCGGGAACTGGAGCAGGAGCCGAATATGCCGCTGTCGCATTTGGCCTTGCTGACGGGAGCGCGCGGACCGGCATTTAATTGCCTGACAGCATGCGCGGCCAGCACCCAAGCCATCGGCGAGGCGACCGAAATCCTCCGGCGCGGAGACGCCGATGTGATGATCGGCGGCGGCGCGCACAGCATGATTCACGTGCTGGGGGTGACCGGCTTCAACCGCTTGACGGCGCTCTCCACCGCCAACGAAAAACCCCAGCGCGCGAGCCGGCCGTTTGATGCGCAGCGCGGCGGGTTTGTCCTAGGGGAAGGCGCCGGCGTGGTGATCCTCGAAACCCTCGATCACGCCAAAAATCGCGGAGCGAACATCCTGGCGGAGGTCGTCGGCTATGGCTCGACCGCAGACGCGTTTCGAATCACCGATCAACACCCCGACGGCGAAGGCGCGATTGTCGCGATGAAAGAAGCGTTGGCGGACGCGAACCTCCAGCCGCGCGATATTCAATACATCAATGCGCATGGAACCGGAACGCGCGAAAACGATGGCAACGAAACCGGCGCGATCAAAGCCGTCTTCGGCGAGCATGCGCGGGGCTGTCCGGTCAGCAGCATCAAGAGCATGATGGGGCACCTGATCGCTGCCGCTGGCGCGGTCGAGATGATCTGCTGCGTTCTGGCGATCCGGGACAATATTTTGCCGCCGACGATGAACCTGGAAAATCGCGACCCGGAGTGCGATCTGGATTATGTGCCGAATAAAGCGCGGCCTGCGAAAGTCGATGTGGCGATGTCGAACAGTTTCGGGTTCGGGGGGCAGAATGATACGTTGATCGTAAAGAGATTCCGCGACCAATAGAACGTCGCAGCTTTGTGTCAGCTAAAAGTGAAAGCCGCATTGCCTGATTACGTCTTATCTGCACGTGCTAACTCTCCTCTGCCTGACAAAGGAGTATCTTTCAGGCTTTTCGGCATAAGTAGCGATGAATAAGCGAGCAATAGCTGCCGCCGTTTTGGTCTTCATGACGCTCGGTTCTCTCGGCCTTATAATCGCCTTCAGTTACTTACGTTATCAAGACGAACTGGAAGAAGGGCGCAAGCTTCCGTTTCCCCTCAATGCTGAACCGGTTGTCGGATTTCGGCTCTATTCAGTGCCTGGCGTCGGTACATCCCCTAAGGAAAATGCTCCGGAACTTCATGGTTGGAAGATGGTCGGCGATGGTATTCCCATTTCCAATGAATTAGCGTCTGCCGCACGCACCATCCTTTCTTCTCCTTCAACCTACACTGGCCATGATCAACGCTGCTTCGAGCCCGGCATGGCTATTACGTTCGGACAGGGAGCCAACCAAATCGATGTATTGATTTGCCTGTTCTGCGACCGAGTCGTCTTTTACAAAGGCGACGAGCAAGTCGGACATGTGTTAACAAAAGAAGGTCACGAAAAACTTAAAACGATTTATGAGCAAGTTTTCCGGGAGCCGTTGCCCAAAATATAGAATTACCTATAACTTTGATAGGAATAGTGAATTTTATCTAAAAGTGTGCTACTATCGTCGTAATGAAACTCCATGCTTTATGGACCATAATCGTTTTCTCAGCTTTCATCGCTTTAACCGGATCGGCTCGAGCTAATGATCTGGCCGAATTGCGATTGGGGTATTTCGCCAATGTGACACATGCCCAGGCAGTCTTGGGGGTCGCCAGCGGAGATTTTCAAGCCGCTTTGGGAAACACACACCTCAAAACCAGGGTATTCAATGCCGGCCCGGAGTTGATCCAAGCCCTTAATGCCGGAGCGATCGATGTGGGGTATGTCGGGCCGGGGCCGGTTTTGAGCACTTGGGCGACCAGCCGCGGGCAGTCAATCCGTGTGATCGCCGGCGCGGCGGCAAACGGGGTTGTGATCGTGGCGCGCAAAGATTCAGGGATTAAAACCCTGGCGGATTTAAAAGATAAGCAGATCGCCACGCCGCAAGTGGGTAATACCCAGGATATTTCGGCGCGGCATTACGTGTTGAAGGTTCTGGGACAAACCGATTCCAACAACGTCAAGGGAATTCCGAATGCGCAGCAGGCTGGCTTGATGCAGCGGGGAATCATCGACGCGGCATGGGTACCCGAGCCGTGGGGAGAACGGCTGATTGCCGAAACCGGCGCGGTGCTGATCGGCGAGGAGAAAGACCTTTGGCCGAGCAAACAATTCTCGCTCACGGTTGTTGTCACGTCCCCCGACTTCCTCGCTCACCATGGAGATGTGCTTGAGAAGTTGCTGGCCGTGCATCATCAATGGACCGCGAAGCTGGCCGGCGATCCGACCAAGTATCAGGATCAACTGGACAACGCGCTGAGAGCATTGACGGGGAAGAAGTTGGCCGGGCCGGTGATCGCCGCCTCGCTTCAACGGACCGAGTTTACCGATGATGCGCTGGGCGACACGTTCAAGACGATGGCGCACTGGCAGGCTGATTTGAAATTCACCAAGAGCGTGCCGGATCTGAACGGATTGTTTCAGACGGACATCATTGGCCGCATCGCGGCAAGGTGAGACCATTTCGACCAATGGCGCGACAGTTTCGAATGGCGGATCGTCCACACAAGTTTTGGACTATCGGCGTTCACGTCCTGAACAACCGGCCGGGCAGCTTTCGATCCGCGGAGTCAGCAAGCAATTTACCAATTCAAACATTGCGGCGATTGAAAACATTTCGCTGGACTGCAGCGCCGGGGAATTCGTGGTCGTCGTTGGCCCCAGCGGATGCGGGAAGACAACGCTGCTGAACATCGCCGCGGGAATGGTGAAAGCCGATAGCGGGACCGTGCTGCTCGACGGCGAAACGGTCGATGGCCCAGGGCCCCAGCGGGCGATGGTGTTCCAGGATCACGGCCTATTTCCGTGGCTAACGGCGGCCCAGAACGTCGAATTCGGCTTGAAGATGAGGCGCGTGCCGGCTAAACAGCGGGCCGAGCGCGTTCATGCGGCGCTGCGAATGGTGCATCTGGCCGACAGCGGTGAAAAGTTGGTGCACGAGCTTTCCGGCGGCATGCGGCAGCGCGTGGCCATTGCCCGGGCCCTGGTGATGAACCCGGCGGTTTTGCTGATGGACGAACCGTTTGCGGCATTGGACGCACAGACGCGAACGCAAATGCATCATCAGCTCCAGGCCCTGTGGCTTCAGACGCACAAGACGATTTTATTCGTGACGCATTCGGTGGGAGAGGCCGTGCGATTGGCGGACCGGATCGTTATCCTTCACGCGCATCCGGGCCGCATCCGGCGGGAATTCCGCGTGGAGCTGCCGCATCCGAGGAAATTTGACAGCTCGGACATCAGTGAACTGGTGAAGCTGGTTCGAAAAGAGATCGAGGAAGAGGTCAATCGTGTCAACGCTCTGGCCGACGATGCGTGGAAGCCTGAAGAGACTGATGATCTGGGCGGTTTTGCTGACGATATGGGAGGGGGCATATAGGATCGTTCAGTGGCGCCCTTATGTATTTCCCGCGCCGAGCCACGTCCTGGATGCCGCTCTCAATTTGTTGGGGGTTTCGAGCGGTTTTGGCGAACCGCTGCATAAAGGTTGGCCCAAGCCCGCCGAGGCGCAGACGGATGTCGCGCCGCTCTCCTCCCGTCTGATTCACAGCGATCTGATCGGAGCCAACATCGTCAGCGGGCTGCGCCTGCTGGTGGGGTTTGGCATTGCCATCGCCCTGGGGGCGATCCTGGGCGCCGCAATGTGGCGCTGGCGCTCGCTGGATGAATTCTTGCGCCCGCTCTTCCTGGGGTTGCAAACATTGCCCAGCGTCTGCTGGGTGCCGCTGGCCGTGTTGGTTTTTGGGCTGAGCGAAACAGGCATCCTATTTGTGCTCGTGGCCGGCAGCGCTTTTGGGATCGCAATTTCCATGCGGGATGGATTGGGCACGATTCCGCCGCTCTATCAGCGGGCCGGTTTGATGCTGGGAGCCAGGCATTGGCGGCTGTATCGCTATGTGATGCTTCCGGCCAGCTTGCCCGCGGTGGCCAGCAGCCTGCGGCAAGGATTCACATTTGCCTGGCGATCGCTCATGGGGGCGGAATTGATTCTGGCGGCCGATCGTCGCGGGTTGGGGGCGCTGCTTCAAACCGGACAGATGAACGCGGATATCGCTCAGGTCGTGGCGGTGATGGCCGTGATGGTGATCATCGGAATGATGGCCGATCGCTGGGCCTTTGCTCCCCTGGAGCGAAAAGTGCATGCACGATTTGGGCTGGGAACCCAGTGAGGGTTCACCCATATCCGAGATCTTCCAAATCGTCTTCATCCATCCCGAAGTGATGGCCGATTTCATGCAAAACAGTGGTCCGGACCTGCTGGATGAGTTGCGATTCGTCGTCGCAGACCGATTCGATCGGGTTTTGAAAGATGTAAATCACATCCGGCAAGGCGCCGGAATCTTCGACGTTGCGAACGGTCCGGGGGCGGCCTTGGTAGAGGCCCAGCAGAAGGCGGCCGCGCTTGACGCCGACGCGGCGAAGCTGGGCCGGGGTCGGATTGTCCCGGACCTCAATGGGAACCTCTTCAATGAATTTGGCGAACTCATCGGGCAGCTCGGCAAGCGCCTCTTCCACCAACCGGCCGAACTGCGCTTTGCTCACGTGAAACGCCACCGCTAAAATCTCCTCGCCCTATTTTAGGGTCGCGACGTTTTGAAATGGAGTCGATCTTTTGATGTCATGGAGGAACCCGATGCGTTTGATGGCCTGCCTGTTTCTGGCGGTTGCCCTGGGCGGCTGCGGAACGCCCAGTTTTCTGATCACTCCAGTTTCCAATACCCACGAATTGCAGGAAGTCACGCTCAAAGATGGGCACAGTTTCCTGCGCACCAAGATCCTGATCATTCCCGTGGAAGGAACGCTGGTCAACGCGGAAAGCGGGGGATTCCTTCAGGCCAGTGAAAATCCTCTCAGCCTTTTCGTCGAGGAGCTGGACGACGCGGCGGCGGATGATTCCGTCAAGGCGATCGTGCTGCGCGTCAACTCCCCGGGCGGAACGGTGACGGCGTCGGACACCATGTACGATGCGTTGATGCGGTTTAAGGCCAGAACGCATAAGCCGGTCATCGCCAGCACCCAGGAATTGGCGGCCAGCGGGGCGTATTACGTCTGCTGCGGCGCGGACAAGATTGTCGTGAGCCCCACATCGCTGGTGGGATGCATTGGCGTGATATTCGAAGCCGTGGAATTTTCCGGCACGCTCGACAAGCTGGGGATCAAGGCCGAAGCAATCAAAACCGGCGAGTTAAAAGACATGGGCTCGCCGTTGAAGCATGTCACGCCGCATGAGCGGGAAGTAATGCAACAGATGGTGGATGAGTATTTCGTAAGGTTCAAAGAGGTGGTCACGAGCCACCGCCCCATCAAGGACGATCAGACGTTGGCCCTGGTGACCGATGGGCGCGTATTCACCGGGGACGATGCGGTGAAGCTCGGACTGGCGGACCAGGCCGGCCGGCTGGATGACGCCATCGCGATCGCCAAGGAAATGGCCAACGTCAACGGCGCTGCCGTAGTCATCTACAAACATCCCTATGGATATGCGGGTTCGATTTATGCCAGTACGGCAATTCCAGAGCCCAAGACGAGCCAGATGGAATTGAAGCTGCCTCTGAGTGAATCGCCGTTGTTGCCCAGCGGATTTTATTATTTGTGGAAGCCTTGATGTGACTCGGGGGGATTGATATTTCCCACAGCGCCAGAAAATAACGCATGATTCGAATCATTTGCACTAATTGCCGGAAGGTATTGACGCTGGATGACGGCTTTGCCGGAGGCGTCTGCCGTTGCCAGGCGTGTGGAACGATTCAGAAGGTGCCCGCCCATCTGAAGGGGTCGGGTGATGCCCCGCCGCCATCGCCGGAGGCGGATACCACGGCAGCCAATGTCCCATCCGAAGAGCCGGAACCCGGCAAAAGCATGAGTTTCATGCAGATACTGGGGATTGTTGGGGCAATCGTCGTGGTCATTGTGATCGTGCTGCTGGCGGTCATTTTTTATGGCCCGGCACAGCACCATTCAAATACGCCAACAAGCACAAATTCGACCACCATTCCCTCTTCCGTTCCCTAGCCCCTGACTGCCTCCAACTCCAGCGGCCAATTTGTCGCGTTCAAAAATGAGCGACGCTTGCCTTGATTGCATTAAGACGCGATGGACATGGCATTTATCAGCGTCTCTGACGTCCGCAATATCCGGCCGTTTGACTGATTACTGGTCATCGCCGCGCCGTTTTGAACATCCAAAAGAATTTTGTGGAGTCGCAGCGGGGTGGGATGCCGATGAAGCTGCTGTAGAGAGAGTCCGTTTTTTATCGGACCGCGGCAAGGCAAAAGTTGCCGAACTGGATCGGAGAAAACCCCTGGGATGGGCGGTCGCCGTGAAGCAATCCAAGCGTAAAATCGTGGTTTTGACGAGCTTCGTCGCGCTGTTGTCGCTGACCAGCGCTTTGTTGCTGGCACTGGCCCCCCCGCCGCTGGTCGCTGAAGGCTTCAATTCGCTGTCGGCGGCGGACCGGCCCGAATTTCTCGAAGGGATTTTCAAGACCACCGTTCCCGCCAAGGCGAATCAGTGGAAGTACATCTATATTCACCATAGCAATACACGCAGCGGCGATGCCTCGACACTGGCTGCCCCGGGCTCGGGGATGTGCGATCATTTCCTGATCGGCAACGGCAGCGGGTGCCAGGATGGAGAGATTCAGGTGGGGCCGCGTTGGATGCAGCAGCAGCCCCCCGCCGCCCCGCCCGGAGTCGAAGAAATTGAGCCCGACTGCATCAGCATTTGCGTGGTCGGCGATTTCGACACCACGATGCCGACTCCCACACAACTGCACCGGCTCTCGCAACTGGTCGGAACACTTCAGACCCAATTCCGCCTGGGCGCGGACAAAGTCATTCTGCTCAATCAGCCCGGATCGCCGTCCAGTGTCGGCCGATATTTTCCGGTCACGGCGTTTCGGGATCAGATCCTCCCTTAAGAAATGACGTGTGCCGAATACCGAATTAAGGGCAGCAACACTGCCTTTGACACATCGGCACTGCGCGATAGCATTCCACCCCACTATGCAGGCACCGAATTTCGATTTGCAAGGGAAAGTGGCGCTGATCACCGGGGCGGGACGCGGCATTGGAATGAGCGTCGCCGAGACATTGGCAATGGCCGGTTGCGCGGTCGTGGTCCAGGACATCGATCAGGATGTCGCTCAATCGGTGGCGGATCGGATCGTCGCGGCCGGCAAGAAGGCGGTCGCCATGGGGGGCGACGTCACGGACCTGACTTTGCCTTCCAAACTCGTGAAGGAAACAGTCTCGCGATTGGGGGGAATCCACATCCTGATCAACAACGCGGCCATTCAGAATTTCATGCCGTTCCTCGATCTGCCGATCGATGAAATGGAACGGGAATATCGGGCGAACATCATTACGCCCGTACTGCTGTGCCAGCAGGTGATTCCGATCTTCAAGTCGCAAAAGTGGGGAAGGATCATCAATTTCGGATCGATCCAGCAAATCCGCGGCGGCCCGCAAACCGTGGCTTATTCGATGACCAAGGCGGCCATCGTGAACCTCACCAAGGCCTTGATGCGCGAGCTGGCGCCCGATGGCATCACGATCAATGTCATCGCGCCGGGATACTTCGACACATGGCGTAATCGGCATCATGGCGAGCGCATGGAACAGCAGGCAAAACAATGGGTTCCGATCGGACGAGTAGGAGTACCGGCGGATTGCGCGGGAACTGCTTTGCTGCTTTGCAGCGACGCGGGCGCGTACATTACGGGGCAATCGATTCACGTCGATGGCGGCATGGCGTTTTAATTGTCCGGGGCGCAAGTGAAATGGGATCGCGCCCCTATGGCATGGTTGAATTTGGGGTTCAAATCCCCATGGCTCCATAACTCGCGCAATTGGCCCCCTTATAATTGCGTTTTGCTCGGCCAATCTTTCAGATCAAATTCTGTTGAGCCAACGATATCGAGTTGGGTAGCATTACCCCTCGATCGTCTCTACGAAGCTTTCGCTCTCAGCAGTAAATCTGACGAAAAGGCTTTGTTCCGCAACAAGCCGATGAACGGGCAGATGTAACGTTTCAATCGGAACGACGCCGGGGATCACGCTGCCAGCAGAGCTTCGCGCAGGATCCATGGTCCGCAGTGCAGACCCTTCATGACTCTCGTATACTCGTATCGCGTGCAACCGCACCTGTTGTGAGGAACAGTATCTAAAGCACGCATATCGGTGGAGTGTAACGCTATGCGGCTAGATATCGACGGCTGTTCTCACTATGCCAAAAATGTTCGAGACGCGATAAAAGTCGCTGAGAAATTAAAGGAAGAGGGTCAATACGACATTTTTCGAGGCCAAATACGCAATTTCCCCATTAGGCCTAGCATTTTCCGACCCGGCGTTGATCAAGGACAAGCAATCGCGCGACTAAACAAGTTTGCTCATTGGGTTCACTCGACCCCCGAACTCGCATCGATGCACAGAAACAAAGATGCTATCTTAGCAGTCGCGCAGCACTACGGCCTAAATACTACGCTTCTGGACTTTAGCCGCAGTCCTCAGATTGCTGGTTTCTTTGCCACAGATGGTGAACTTCCCTATGTCTCGAATAGCGAATTTGAGCCGAGCTGCATCATTTGCGCGAAGCGCAGGGTTCTCATCGATTCTTGGAAAGATATGAACGAACGATCAAAAGAGAGAGGTGACGAGCAGCTAGTAAGGGTAATTGACATTGACGTTCGCAATCTCTGGCGACTCCAGGCACAGCAAGGATTGTTCATCGATGTCCGAGTAGATCCAACACTTCTTGAGATGTTCTCATATTTTTTTCGAATATTTTTTCCCTACAAAAGACCGTATCGTGATATCGAGTCCGAAACTATATATCCAAAGAGGAGAAGCCATCTGGAGGAACTTTTCGAAGAATATTTGAGCCACGAAAAGCGAGTTGCTGGAATCGCGCGGCTTGAGGAGATGGGGTTTCATAGTATTCCGATTTCTCGGGAACCATTTTACGGAGAAGTTTCAGCATTCAAGACCGGAGCCTTTCCGCCGGCTTTGCCTAGCTGGGACAGTATCAATCTGGAAGACTGGGGAATTGAGCCTGACGAGCGACATGAGCACATTCTTTCGAGGAATTCCATTCAGATAAGGTTCGCGAAAAACGAAAAGATTGTTGCGTTCGCTACGAGGGCAAAAAAACAAATCTTGCGTGCGATGAAGCGCCGGCCAGGTCTTAGGAAAGTCGCAATACAGTGGGCAGTTTCGGGCATCGATGGATGTTCGATGATTCTTGACGACGAGTCCAAGGAAGTGCTCTCTGATGGTTCTTACCAGAAAATTGAATGCAAATCACTGGTGGAGTTGCTATGGGATGGAATTCGGCGACTTCCTTATGAGGACGAACAAATTGCATCGTGTATAGCCAATTACCTCTCGTTGGTGAGATATGGCTGGGATAAGAAAGAGTCACTTTTTGGGGAGATGATCGGCGTTGAACTGGCAGCTATTGCGGCAATTAACCGCGCGATGGTATCGAAGGCAGGAGTTCTGGCGCGTATTCGTCCTGATTTTTTTGACCTCGTCACACCCGAGGAGATGGCGCGGTACGAGTCTCCCTCATCTCGTGCATACGAAGTTTTGGGCGCGTTAGTTGATCCGAAGCGGCTGTTTGAGTTCGAGCCGTTTGCGGACTTGTTTGTTCGCGAAGTAATTCCAACTCAACTCTGGTTCCGCTCAGAAGGCAACATGATCATATTCTCACCTGCCAGGATTGATATCTTTGGAAATAGTTGAGAATTGCCCAGGCTGGACCAATCAGCCTGTAAGGCGCTTGCGACAAAAGTCATTTTAAACCCGCGGGGCGTCAACTTGGCAGACAATTGGGGAAATTCGCTCAAAAACGCAGTTGCGAGTTCTAATCGTGTCCCGCTGGCTCCATTGATCTGACTTAAATCTACCCCCACGGCCCGATGTGGTCATATCGCGTGCCGCATCAATAACTTTCAGCACTTAATCTTATTTCAATCGCTCGCGGGTTTCGTCGGCAAGAATAACGACTTACGCGCGGCAGGTAGCGGGATTTGAACTTCGCATTTGGTGCCGTGCCGACCCTCTCAACAAGCGCGTTGCCCCGCGCGGATCTGGATCAGCATTGGCTTGCGCGGGTCCTTCTGCTCCATCGTGCGTTGGGACTGGATTACGAAGCCGGCATTGCGAAGTTCCCTCGCCACTTGGTCTGCCGTCAGCAGTCTGCGATACGGCGCGAACCACTCGCTATCCGACTTAAAGGCGTCGTCGTGGCCCGTCGGACTATCCACCTTGATCGACAGCACACCCTGAGGATCGATCCGATAGTTCCCTTTAACGATCAGCGCCGGATGTGAAATCATGGTCTCGATCA
>CAZCKE010000049.1:8765-15010 GCA_964499005.1 uncultured Tepidisphaeraceae bacterium | reverse complement strand
GGACCTGACGAGCCATCGCATCGAAGGGTACTACAAAGCCGGCCGGCTGTTGTTGCGATTATCTTTCTTGTATTGGGGATTGGTTTGTGCCGGGTCATGCCGGTGCATTCGGGATTTTGGCTGGCATTGGGAGCAGGAAGCTGTGTTGCGGCGATCGCTTTGGGCCGTCATGGGATCGTCGCGGGAATGCTGCTGGCGGGTTCGATTTTTTCCACGAGTCTGACGGCGGCGCAGATCGAGCAGTTTGCTTATCCCGTCAACCATATTTCCGCCTATACGGCGGATGACGAGCAGTTTGCGGAATTGGAGTTGGCGATCGTTCAGTCGCCGCGGTTGATTGTGCCGCCGCCGGGTGAATTGCGTGATCTGCCGCCCAAGCAGGTCGCGCAGGTTCAGGTGCGCGCGGTGCGGACATTGTCGGGGTGGCAACCGGCCTGTGGAGAGTTGGTGCTCACCGTCGAGCAGATCAATCCCCGGCTGGCGGCGGGGCAAATTGTTCGCGTCACGGGACGGCTGGGGCGGCCGATGCCGCCGATGAATCCGGGGGAGTTTGATTACGCGGCGTATTGCCGGGACCAGCGGATTTTAGTGGAGCTGCGCGTGTCCCATCCGGACGCGGTGCGGATTATCGAGGAGCACGACCCCTCGCCGCTGGTTTGGCTACGGGAAAAAACGCGTCATCTGCTGGCAATGGGATTTTCCGCAAAAGCGGATTACGACCACGCGGTGCTGGCGGCGTATGTGCTGGGGGATTCCGATCCGCAGCTTCGGGACCTAATGGATGATTTTGCGCGGACGGGGACCGTTCACCTCTTCAGCGTCAGCGGGCTGCATGTGGCGATCGTGGGGGCGATCGTCTTATTGGCCGGGAGATTGCTTCGGCAATCGCCACGGACGTCTGTGTTGACGGCACTGGCGATCGTCTGGCTTTACGCGGCGATTTCGACGCCTTCATGGCCGGGATGGCGGTCGGTCATCATGGCGACGGTGGGGGCGGTGGGATTGCTGAGCCGAAGATCGCTCGACGGGCTGCAAATGCTCGCGGTCGCAACGGCGGCGATTCTTCTGGTTCATCCGGCCGACCTGCGAAGCGGGGGATTTCAGGTCAGCTTTGTCGCCGTCCTGGGATTGATTCTCTTCTCAACGCAAGCGACGCGGACGCTCTGGGCCTGGTGGCGCGGGCCGGACCTGGTGAGCCTGGCGCCGCCTCGCCGTGGGCCAATCGCATCCGCCTGGAATTGGATTGCGCGATTCGTCGGCTCGACATTTCTGGCCGGATTGATCGCCTGGGGGATGGCGATGCCGCTGATTGCTTATCACTTTGGGCAGATCAATTGGTGGTCGGTGCCGGCCGGCGTGTTGCTTTTGCCGCTGGCGATGCTGGCGCTGGTCGCGGGGATTTTGAAGATCATTCTCAGCCTTTGCTGGCCGGGTGGGTCGGCATTCTGGGCGTCGATGTCGGCGGCTCCGGTATTGTGGATACAGCAGATCGTTCACGCGATCGACAAAATCCCCGGCAGCTCTGTTTCAATCGCCAGCCCGCCGATTCTGCTCATGGTCCTTTTCTATGTGAGCGTCGCCCTTTTACTGATTCGCACGGAGCGGGTCTGGCTGAGATGGATCATCCGATTTGCCCCCGCCGCGGCATTGGTCGTTTTGATTCTCGGCTCCATTTCATCTCCGTTTGCACGGGCCGCCGATTCGCCTTCACAAATCCGCATCACTCTCTTGAGCGTGGGAGCGGGCCAGTGCGGGATCGTCGAATACGCCCCGCATCATGTCGTTCTGATCGACGCGGGGTCCTCCAGTATCTCGGACGTCATGGATCGGCTTCTCCAGCCGTTCCTGCGCGATCAGCACGATGATCACATCGACAAGATCATTCTGAGCCACGGCGACTTCGATCATATCAGCGCGGCGGCCGATCTCTTTTTGTCGTACGGAGAGCCGCCCGTGGTTATCAGCCCGCAGTTTCAGCGTCATGCGGCCGGCAATCTTCCGGATGAGGCGCTGTTGCAAACGATCCAGGAGGCAGGCCAGGCGCCCCAAATCATCCATCGCGGGCACCACGTGGATTTGGCGCGCGATGTCGGTCTGGATGTCCTTTGGCCGCCGGTCAATTGCGACATGAACTCCAACAATTGCGGGCTGGTTCTCAAGCTCCACTATGGCGGTCGAACCGTGCTGTTTCCCGCCGACATACAGGAACCGCCCGAGCGAGAACTCCTGAGGAATCCCGCCCAGCTTCACGCCGACGTTCTGGTGGCCCCGCATCACGGCAGCGCCGAAACGACGACCGCCGACTTCATTCACGCCGTCGCTCCCGAGATGATTCTCGCCTCCAACGACCGCAAGCTCTCCCACAAGCAAAAGACCTTTGACATCCTGGCCCATGGGATGGCTCTATACCGAACCCACCGCTATGGGGCGATCACCTTGACGATCCATTCTGACGGCACGATGTCCTTGGAAACCTATGTTGCCGGCCCCAACCCCACTGCGACAAAATAAACCGCGAAGGCACGAAGATGGCGAAACGACCGGCAAGAAAAACAACAAATTTGGCTGAATTCCAGTGAATTTACCTTTCGCGGTTTCCTTCGCGCCATCGCGTCTTCGCGGTTGTATTTCTGATCCATTCCCGAAAACTCTGGGTCCCGGCAAAGTTGTAATTGACTCAAATTTGCCCCACCGCTATAGTCCGGCGCGAGCTGATTGCCTCGGGAATCTCAGCCCAAAACCCAGAATCGGAGTGCCATGAGCCAGGCCGTTTCCACGCCAACCAAACCGTCCGGCGGACTTGAAGGAGTCGTCGCCGCCCCCAGCGAAATCTGCTTTATCGACGGCATTGCCGGCCGCCTGGTTTACCGGGGCTACGAGATTGCCGACCTCGTCGAGCACACGGGCTTTGAGGAAACGGGATTTCTCCTGTGGGACAAGAAGCTGCCCAACCGCGCGGAGCTTGCGGAACTCAAATCGCAACTTTCCTCGCAAGCAGCTCTGCCGGCGCACACTTCGGCGGTCCTTGCGGCATTGCCGACCGAGACCGAGCCCATGGACGCGCTGCGCACGGCCGTCAGTTCCCTGAGCAGCATGGATCCCGATTTATCATCGAACGATCCGGCGGCCAATCGCCGCAAAGCGATTCGGCTGACGGCGCAGATTCCCACGATCATCGCCAGCTTCCATCGACATCGCAGTGGCGAGAAGGCCGTCGCGCCCGATCCCAAGCTTTCGGTTGCGGCCAATTTTCTTTACATGCTGACCGGCAAGAAGCCGCACGACACGCTGACGCGCGTGCTGGATGCGGCGCTGGTGCTGCACGCGGAGCATGGATTCAACGCCAGCACGTTTGCCGCGCGCGTGACGGCGGCGACGATGGCCGATATGCACGCGGCCGTGACCGCCGCGATTGCGGCGCTCAAGGGGCCGCTGCACGGCGGCGCCAATCAGGACGTCATGGAACTGCTGCTGGAATGCGGCGAAGTCGATGCCGCCGAGACGAAAGTCCGCGCGATGCTTGCCAACGGCAAGAAAATCCCAGGCTTTGGGCATCGAGTTTACAAGACGTTTGATCCCCGGGCCGTCTTCCTCCGCAAGATGAGCAAGCAACTGGGGGAAGCCGCCGGAAACAGCAAGTGGTACGAGATGTCCGAGCGGCTCATCCCGATCGTCAAGCAGGCCAAGAACGTCGATCCCAACGTCGATTTCTTCAGCGCCAGCGCCTACTACACGATGGGTATTCCGATCGATCTGTTCACGCCGATCTTCGCCATGGCCCGCATCACCGGCTGGACGGCCCACATCATGGAGCAGCACAGCAACAACCGGATCATCCGCCCGCAGGATGATTATCGTGGCCCGTTTGGATTGAAGGTCGTGCCGATCGAGCAGCGATAATCCTTTCTCGGACAACGAATAAATTTTTACCGCAGAGGGGGCGGAGAAAATGCGCCGATCAGCCACAGATAGGAATGAATTCTTCTTCTCCATTTTCTCCGCGGGAAAAAAGCCTTTCGGATTTGCATTGAATTCTCCTGTCTCCAATTGTAAACCAGAGGGATGCGGGCTTTGCTGATTTTGCTTTGCCTGGTCGGAATCGGGGCTGGGGCGTACTTCTATTTTTCGCGGGATATCGGGGCGGTTGTTTGGCCAACAAATAATCCGCCGCCGCCGCCGCAAGCATCGCCGCCGTCGTATCCGGGGGCGAGTCCGGCGGTAACGCCGCACCGCGAGGAAAATCCTTCCAACCCGCCGGTGACAATTGCCCCGGCCGCCCCTTCGGAGATTGATGCCGCCAAGGCGGATGTCGCGCAGAAGTCTTATGCGTTGGAGCAGGCCAAGGCGGCAGTGCTGGTTACGCTGAAAAATCAGGCGGACTATCGCAGCGCCCAGGCGGATGTTGCCGACCTGCAATCCCAGGTCGATACTGCCCGCGCGGCCAATTCGCCGGAACTTTCCTTTTTGAGCACCAAATGGATCGCGGCCAAGAACAAAGTGGCCGAGATGGAATCGAATGCGTACGACACGTCTGAAATTCAGTCCGCGCAGCGGCAGCTCACGACGGCCAAAGCGCACTTGAGCGAACTCGAAGCGCGGGCCAACACGCCGCGAAAATCCACGGCCATACCGACGCACTGAAATCACCGTTCGATGGCTTGTCTGAGTTTGCCGTCATGCCGGGCCAGAATCCGGCGCGCCTCCTCGGCATCGAGCCCGCGGCGTTGCATGACGATCGCCGTCTTCACTTCGCCGCCGGCGCGGTCGATCAACTCCAGCGCCGCCTCGCGCGAGACCTCCGCGATCGCCGAGACGATCCGCACGGCCCGGTCCCGCAGTTTGCGATTGCTCGCCCGCAGATCGACCATCAGGTTTTCATACACCTTGCCGAGGCGCACCATCGTCAGCGTGGTGATCTGATTGAGCACGAGCTTGGTGGCCGTGCCCGCTTTCAGGCGCGTCGAGCCGGTCAGCACTTCCGCCCCCGTGAGGGGCCGAATGACCACATCCGCCGCCGGCTCGCCGTCCATCCGCTCCACGCAGCACAAAAAGATCGTCCCCGCCCCGCGCTCTTTGGCTCGATTCAGCGCCCCTTTCACAAACGGCGTCGTTCCCCCCGCTGCGATCCCCATGACGACGTCGCTATTGCCGATCCCCTTCTCATCCATTGCCCGGGCGCCATTCTCCGCGCGATCTTCCGCCCCTTCCCGTGAACGGAACATCGCGTCGGGCCCGCCGGCAATGATCCCCTGCACCATTTGTGGATCGGTCCCAAACGTCGGCGGACACTCCGCGGCATCCAACACCCCCAGGCGCCCGCTGGTCCCCGCTCCTACATAAATCAATCGCCCCCCGGCCTTCAATGCCGCGCTCACGAGTTCCACGGCCCGCACAATCGCTTCACGCTCCCGCCCCACCGCTTCCACCGCCCGGGCATCCTGTGCATTCATCAGCACAACAGCCGCGTCGATGGGCATCGCGTCCAAAGCCATCGATTCCGCCAGGCGCTTCTCCGTCAGCAGATTCGATCGGTCATCACTGATTTCCCGTGTCATTTCTCCTTCTTCCATTGATCATCCCGCGTTCAGCATTTCTTCACGGCCTGGGCGTCACGCTCCCCAGCACGACCCTCTTCCTGGCGCCCGTCGCCGCCGGGACATTTCCCGGCACGCCATCGAGCGTCGCCGCGCCCAGCAGGGCAAATGCCATCGCCTCCTTGGCCTCGGATGGAATCGAAAACTCATCCATTGAGCGCACCGGCACTTCTCCCAGCGGCTGGCGCAGCTGCGACATCAGCGTGTGATTGCGAATCCCCCCGCCGCTGACGATCACCTCATCGGGAAACGGGGCTAGAAATTGCCGCATCGCCTGCAGGATCGTGTCAGCGCTGATGAGGCAGGCGCTGCGCAGCAGATTTTCCCGCGGATATTTGCGGCCATTTTGCTCCAGCGCCTCTTCAAACAATCGGATCATCGCCGGCCCATCGGTCGATTTGGGCGGCGATTTGGAAAAATAGTCACCGGCCAGGACACTCTGCACGATCGAATAGACCGGCACGCCCATGGCGGCGCGCTGGCCTCGATCGTCAAATCCCGCGCCATGCGGCTCGTGCTGGCGCATCAGATGATCGATGATGCAATTCCCCGGCCCCGTGTCGAATGCGATCAGCTTCCCTATTCCGCCGCCGGCCCGCCCATACGGTCGGTTCGCGAACCATCCGACGTTTCGGAGCCCCCGATTTTTTT
>CAZCKE010000049.1:0-8755 GCA_964499005.1 uncultured Tepidisphaeraceae bacterium | reverse complement strand
GGGCGGGTTGAGGTGGGGTGGGCAGGGGACGTGGGGGCCCGTGTCTCGGTTCAAACGGCGGCACGGGTGGCCCGGTAAGGTGGAAGTGAAGGTCGAGCGAATCTCCCCGGCGTCTCTCGGGTTACGGATGGTAGGGCGGCTGTTGGCGCGACCGAATAGCATTACTTTGTCGGGAACTGCGGTCCAGCCATGAGTGGTCGGCGCTATCGGCTTCTCGTTCCCGCCCCCGGCCGGCAGATACTTCAGGTTCGGGATCCCGCCGATGTTGAGGAGCACGCGATTTTTCGTCGGATGGCGGAAGAGCAGCCAATCCGCCAGCGGCACCAGAGGCGCCCCCTGGCCGCCCGCCGCGCAGTCGGCTCGGCGAAAATCGCTCACCACCGCGCAGCCCACTTCCGCCGCCAGCAGCGACGGATCAAACCACTGAATCGTCTCCGGCGGATCGTGGAAGAGCGTCTGCCCATGCGCGGCGACCGCATCCAAATCCGCCGCGCTCAGTTCCGCGGCGATCAGCGTTTCATTTACCGCCGCCGCATGGATCAGCGACAATTCACGCCCCACGCCCGCGAGAACCGACATCGGCGCCGGCGTGCCCGAGCGGATTTCAAAAATTGCCTCCCGCAAGGCTCCGGGAAAAGCGCGGTGATGCCATTTCACGAGCGATGCCGACATTTCCAGACCGCGACCGCCGATGCGCACCAGGGCCACATCGACGCCATCGGCGCTGGTCCCGCTCATCGCGCCGGCAATCAACCGTGTCCGCTGCGCCATTGGAGTAATTTACTCTGCCGGTGGAAAATGCAGAAGAAAAAGCGACCCGCGAAGCCTGACACGCGAGGAAATCGCAAATCGATAATTTAGGGCCTGTCTGATGAATCGGCGAGTGCAATGCTCGCGTCTTTCGGTCGTCTGCGGCGTTGCTCCTTCTCGCCCTATTTGCTTCGCATACGGCTCGTCGTCGCTCCTTGCATGCGATCGAAATCCACTTCGCCTCGCACTCGCCGATTCATCAGACGGGCCCTAATCTCTTTTGGGTGCGTGACACATTTAGCAAAGACCCCCACCCTAACCCTCCCCCGGAGTACCGAGGGAGGGGATAGAAGATGAAGACTTGCCAAGTGTGTCGCGCATCGATCTCTTTCAAAGCCTTGGCGTTTGGCGGTTTAATTTCCCCGCTCCCAGACTATAATTGGCGGTCTCAGGAGACTCCTCGATGTCTGACGAGCCCGCAAAACCCCCGGAACAGAGCGGCGGCACCGCGACGGCCAAGCCCAAAAAATCGCGCAAAAAGCAGCCCAAGCACAAGCCGCCGGAATTGCTGCCGCCGTGGAAAGTTCTTCTGCACAACGACGACAAGAACCCGATGGATTTTGTCATCCTGACGATCGTCGAGCTGACTCCCCTGGACGAGCAGGCCGCCAAGATCCGCATGCTGGAAGCCCATGATACCGGGGTCGCGCTTTTACTCGTCACCCACAAAGAACGCGCCGAACTCTACAAGGATCAATTCGAATCCAAAGGGCTGACCGTGACGATTGAGCCGGAGAATTAGGGAATACTGAACGCTCATAAGGATTCTTCCAACTCTCTACCACCGAAACCTCGACAAGAATTACCAAACGTATGATGATCTAGCGCAGAAGAAAGGTTTGGGCCTCCCGGTATGGAGTATGTTGTCTACTGCGATGAAAGTCGGCACTCCGACAAACCCTGCGATACTCATTTGGCAATTGGGGGCTTGTGGGTTCCGCGTGAGCATCGAAATTTTATTTCTCGCGAATTGCGAACCATTGCACGGGAGAACCACCTAGGAAGTGAGTTGAAATGGAGCAAAGTTAGCGAAAAATACGCGGACGCCTATACGAAGGTCGTAGATTATTTTATTCGACAGGATAATTTGCGTTACCGCGCCATCGTGGTAGACCGGGCGAAATTCGATCCAAGATACCACGGAGGCGATGGTGAACTTGGATTTTATAAATTTTACTTTCGTATGCTGGAGAAATGGTTGTTCCCCAATATCACCTATACGATCCTGCTCGATTTTCAAAAAAACAGAGGGGCCAACCGGTTTAATGATCTGCGGCGTGTTCTAACCAACGCTGTTTTAGGCGCTTCGATCCGTGAGCTTACGGTTATCGACTCAATAGAAACGCCGTTAGCTCAGTTGTGTGATATTTTGACAGGCGCTGTTGCAGCAGCTTGGTGTAAAACCCATACCGGCAAAAAGAGGTCGGCGAAGGCGGCACTTGAAACTTATTTGGCCAAGGGAATCGGCTGGCCTTCACTTCGAAATAGTTCGTCGAGTTCCGCTTGGTCGAAATTCAATCTATTCTCTATCGATCTCTTGCCGCGAGTTTGAGGCTCCCGCATGGATGAGTTGGAAAAGCTCTTGCTCGCGCTAGAAGGTAAAACTGACGCCGATATCGAAAATCTCGGTAAGAGCATTTACTTCCAATTGTGTGATGAATCCCACCAGAAAAAGACCATTCTGACCCACGATGGCCATGTTGTGAAATTTTATCGTAATCGTTTCGAACATGCCTTCTATTCATCGAGTGATCGGATTAGACATCGAGATTGGAAGGATAAATTAGCCGTGAATCGAATCGCACGTATTCGCTGGATTCGGGAGTTCATAGGAGGAAAAATTTCTGGCGTTGAATGTTGGGAAGTGAACCGATTGGATGACCGGTTATATCCGAAGATGCGAGTCTATTTCACTTGGGAACCCGCATACATCGTGTGGCTCGAGGAAATCGATGGTGATTTCACTTTCAGATACTCAACTGCGTATCCAACGCTGACGAATGATTTGAGGAAATATTGCAGGAATGGAACTCGAATCTGGAGTGCACCGGCGCAAAAAGACGCCCCGTGATTCAATGGCTCACGGGGCAAGAAGCCGTATCCATCGCCATAAGGCGAGGAGGAACTGCTTTTCAGCATCAAGAGATAATATCGACTATTTTTGGCATAAATCAAGGATAAAATTGCTTTTATGATCAAATCAATCGCCAGTTCGTCTTCTGGTAAACTCTTATTCAATAATAAGTTACGGCCATGAAGTTGATGTTGTCTGGGACGCTCTCAAGTATGAATTGATCAGCAACTTTTATCCACAGATCAGTAACTCACGTTTCCATATTCTCATCTTTTAAATGATGCCGTGGACGTCGGCAACGATGGAAGATCGCCGGCAATATCCGAAAGCTCATCGAGCCATCGGTCCAGCGCTTCAACCGATGGAGCTTGTTTCTTGTTGGAAGAGAGTTTCGACAGTTCGTCATCCAGCCTGGCGATTTGCGCGGAAAGTTTTCGCCGTCGATTTTGGAGACGGACGAGCCGATCCGTCTTAGCAGACTTGCGACCAGCAGCGGGTCTTTCGGCTAATTTTCCCATCGGCTCGATTATACCATTTCTTCAGGCCCGCAGGCGCTTCGCACGATGTTCTAGCTGTCGCGTTTCCCCCGCCTCGGCCCTTCGGCGCTTCCGGCCAGGAATTTTCGAATCGCGAAAAAGTAGATCAGCATTCCGATAAAAAACATCGCCGCCACAGCGAGCATTCCCTTGGACGGGCCGCCGAAAACAAATGCAAAGACGGTGATCGGCCCGGCGAGCAAGACCGCGGCGATGGTTCCCCACAGCAACACGACCGTCCCATTTCTAGACATCCAGATTCTCCCTTTTCCCGGTGTTTAACATTTTCAAAACCTCTGCTCCCAACCCTCTGTTTCATTTTAGCAAATCCCGCCAGCCGTCCCCTAATTACCTCACAAATCCTAATTGTCCCTCCTACCCATCGTCTTTTTTATTCCCGAATTCATCGTTCCGCATTCATCATTTCCCTTACAATCTTCCCCCCGGAATCTAACGCCAATTCCCTTTGTCCCGCAGATGTGGCAGGTACAATATGCCTTGTAAATTTCACCTCATCCGGAGGCTCGTATGACCCTGTTGTGCGTGCCGTTGGCCGAGTTGGCCATGTCCGATGCGACTTACGTCATCGGTGCGATCCTGATCGGCCTGATCGGGATCTGGATTCTCCTGGGCGTTCGTTACATCCCCAACAACCGCGTGGGGATCGTCGAGAAGCTCTGGTCCGGCGCGGGCTCCGTCGGCCAGGGGCACATCATTGCCCTGAACGGCGAGGCCGGTTATCAGGCCGACCTGCTGCGCGGCGGGATGCATTTTTTCCTCTGGCCCTGGCAATACCGCATTCACCGCGTGGCGCTGGTGACGGTGTCGCAGGGAAAAATTGGTTACGTTTACGCGCGCGACGGGGAGCCTTTGATCGCCAGCCAGACGCTGGGCCGCGTCGCTCCCTGCAATAATTTCCAGGACGCCCGCGGATTTTTCGGCACATCAGAGACGCAGACCGGCGCCGGCCAGCGCGGCCGCCAGCGCGCGATCCTCCGTGAGGGCGTTTACGCCATCAACTTCGCCCTCTTCGTCGTCGTGACACAGGACAGCGTTTATCGCCTGGAGATGGCCGGACGCCAGGAATTGGCCACCATCATCGGCTGGCAAAAAGAGCTGAACGACATTGACGGATTTGACCCCGTCGTCATTGGCGCGCCGGTCACGGTCGAAGACCCTCTCACGCCCGGCAAGACCACTGTCGTCGACAGTCTGGGCATCATCACGGTCCAGGACGGCCCCAGCCTTGCCCCCGGCGAGATCATCGCTCCAGCCGTTGGAAATGATTCCATCGATCCGAATTACCACAACAACTTCCAGGACCCCGAAGCTTTCCTCCGCGCCGGCGGCCGTCGCGGGCGGCAATACGTCCCCCTCACGGATGGTACTTATTTCATCAACCGCTGGTTCGCGACCATTGAGATCATCCCCAAGACGGTCGTCCCCATCGGCTACGTCGGCGTGGTCGTCAGCTACTACGGCCCCATGGGCGCTGATGTCTCGGGCGAAAGCTTCCGCCATGGGGAACGCGTCACCCGCGGCGAACGCGGCGTCTGGGAAAAACCGCTGGGGCCCGGCAAATATCCGTTCAACACGTACGCGGGTAAGCTCATCCTGGTCCCCACGACCAACTTCGTGCTGCATTGGATCACCGGCAAAAGCGAAGCGCATCACTACGATGAAAGCCTCAAATCGATCGACCTGGTCACCCGCGACGCCTACGAGCCGCTGCTGCCGCTGAGCATCGTCGTCCATATCGACTATCAGCGGGCCCCCAACGTCATTCAGCGTTTCGGCGACGTGAAAAAGTTGATCACGCAGACGCTGGACCCGATGCTCAGCGCCTATTTCCGGGACGTCGCGCACAAGAAGACGATGCTCGAGTTGCTCCAGCATCGCGATGAGATCCAGATCGAATCGCGCGGCGAACTCCAGCGGCGATTCCACGAATTCGATATCGAATGCGTGGACGTGCTGATCGGCAAGCCCGACACGGCGGAAGGGGCCGGCGTCGGCAAGATCGAAACCCTGCTCGAGCAGCTCCGCCAGCGGCAGCTCAGCATCGAGCAGCTTGAAACCTACGACCGCCAGCGTGCCGCCGCCGAGAAGCTCCGTTCCCTGAACGAAGCCCAGGCCGTCGCCGCCAAGCAGGCGGAGCTGACCAACTCGCAGGTGCAGATTCGGATCGCCGAAAACCAGGGTGACGCCGACCTGGCCCGCTCGCGCAAACAGGCGGAGCAAACGGTGGTCGTCGCCGAAGCCGAACTGGCCCGCTCGCGGCGCGCCGCCGAGCAGACCGTCGTCACCGCGCAGGCCGAGAGCCAATCGCGAATCCTGGCCGGCCGTGGCGAATCGACGCGCGCCCTCCAGGTCGGTTTGGCCGAGGCCACCGTGTTGCTTCGCAGCATCACCAGCTTCGGCGATCCGCGTTTGTATGCCCTGGCCAAAGTCGCCGAGCATCTCTCAAAATCGACCCAGCCGCTGGTCCCCGACCGCGTTTTTGTTTCCGGCGGAGCGGGCAGCGGCGCCGAGCCATCCACCGCCAGCGCTGGAATGGTCGGCCTATTGGTCAATCTGCTGGTCGCCGAGAAGAGCGGCTTCTCCGTCGCGGATAATCCGGACATGGCCGCGCTCAAGGAATTGGCGGACAAGATGTCCAAGCAGGTGATGGAGACATTGGAACAAAAAGACGGCAATGGGCAGGGTATTGAATTAACCGCGGCGATGGCGGCAGCGCCCGCTCAACCGCCGGCCAGAAAATAACAAGGACGCGATCTCGATAATCCCTCTTCCGATGCACGCATGGGGAGAGGGATCTTTATTTCCAGATTCAATTTTCCGATGTGATTCGAAATCGGGATTTCAAATTTGAAATCTCAAATCCGCGCGGCCCTTAGCGGGCCCCGCGCGTCATCCGAAAAATCCCCAGCGCAATCAGCACCACGCCGAAGATCGCCAGCGCCATTCCGCTTTGCGTGCCAAGCAGCGCCAGTTTTCCGGTGAGCCCGCCGACAATGAAAACCACTCCGATAATGATGTTGAATATCCCTCGCATGGGTAGGAATCATATCGGCTTATTGCCGTAATCGGTCTATTAAAACTAAAAAGCCCATGGCAGCACCATGGGCCTTGTTTCGATTGGATTTTGCAGATGATTACGGCAGCGTGATCGTCTGTCCCACTTTCAGCTTGCTCGGCTCCAGGCCGGGATTGGCGTCTTGAATCTGCTTCCACTTGCGGCCGTCGCCGTAGTGCGTCTGGGCGATCTTCCAGAGCGTGTCGCCGTGCTTGACGGTGTAGGTCGAGCCCGAGGGCGCGACCGCGGCGTTGATTGTCGAACCCGAGGTATCGGGCGCGACCGGCATCGGGGCGGCGGTTTGGATCGGCGCCGCCGGCTGCGGATTGTACGCCGCCGGCGCGGGCGCATTGGTCAGGTCCATTGCCGACGAATCCGTCGACTTCTTGTTGTTCTGGCAACCCGCGGCCACCAGAATCGCTAACGCCATCATCGGAAGTGTTGATTTCACGGCAGGCTCCTTGCTCAAAACGCCCAAGGCCGGGCCATCCAGGCCGCGACCAACATACGGATTATCGGACGGGCACTTCCAGAGACATGAGGGAAAATACGGCTATCATTTCTCCAATGCCCCCGGGCCTTCTGACGCTTCTATGGGTCTTTCTGGTCATCGGCCTGCTGTGGGCGGGCGTTGTCGCCGCGATCATGGGCATCGTACTGCTCCAGCCGCGCCGCATGACCGACGCCCGCGCGCTGATCGAGCTGCGCCGCCTCTCGCCGGCCGATCTGGGTTTGGAATTTCAGGACCTTCCTTTCACCGTCCGTGACCAGCGCACGGGAAATAAAATCAAAATCGCCGGCTGGTGGATTCCCCATCCCCAACCTTGCGGCAAATGCGTCGTCATCGTTCACGGCTATTCCGATGCCAAAGTCGGAGGCATCGCCTGGGCGCCGCTGTTTAAATCCCTGGGCTATTCCATCCTCGCCGTCGATCTTCGCGCCCACGGCGAAAGCGACGGCCCCTATTGCACCGCCGGGTTCTGGGAACGCCACGATCTCAATCAAGTCATCGACCAGCTATTGGCCCTTCACCCAGATCACACGCGCGAGCTGATTCTCTTCGGGGTCAGCATCGGCGCCGCCACCACCGCCGCCGCCGCCGTCTCGCGCCGTGATCTCGTCGCGGTGATTCTCGAATGCCCGTTCCACGATTACATTACGGCGGTCAAACTTCAGGCCACCCGCCTGAGCCTGCCCGGCGATTTTTTCCAAAACCTCGCCTTCAAAGTCGCGCAGTGGATTGCCGGCTGTGATTTCTCCGCTGTGCGCCCCATCGACACGATTCCCAAAATCCCTTTCCCTCTCATGCTGATTCAGGCCGGCGACGATCCGTTCCTCACGCCGGCCCAGATCGACGCCATGGCCAAGGCCGTCCAATCGCGCAACCCCGCATTCGGCCCCAGCGTCGAGTGGATGCTCCCCGATGTGCATCACGTCATCGCCATCTGCCAGGACCCCGCGGAATACCGGCGGAGAATCGAGCAATTCCTCGATAGCGCGTTTGCGTTCTCCAAAACGGTTGAGAACCATCAAGGCGTCCAGAAAAATGCGGATTCTGCAAATTCCGCCACTATCGTATGAATTGAATTCAACTTTGGCGTCATGGCGGTTAATCATTTGTCTTGGCCCGTCGTGGCTCTTGCAATCCCCCACCCCGATATGCGACAAATGACCGTTTCGCCAGGAGGCTCTTGCGGGCAATTGATGCGTTAAAACGCGATTTCCGACACAACACGCGCCATAACGGACAGGATTATTTCAATCAAAAGCGCGTTCACCTCACCAAAACCCAGCCCGGCCGCGTCGAGGCCGATGTGCGCGGGTCCAGCCGCTATCACGTTCATCTCGAATGGGACGATCAGGACTACTCTTACAATTGCACCTGCCCCTTCTTCACCGACCATTACGAGCCGTGCAAGCACATCTGGGCGACGATCCTGGAAGCCGACGCTCGCCGGCTTTTTCCCGACGACGAAAGCGAAGAATTTGCCGACGAGGACAATTTGGAATTGCCCCCCGGCACTGAATACGAATCGATCGACCTCGGGGAAGGCCGGACGCTGACTCTGCTTCGCCCCAGCGCCGGCAAGCCTGCCGGACCGATGCCCCCGCCGCAGCGTCATGCCGTCTGGCGCCGCCGGCTCACGGAAATCCGCGCTCAGTCCCAATCGTCGGTGGCTCCGGCTCCCTGGCCCCCCGAGCGCCAGATCCTCTATGTGATCGACGCTCCCAGCCCGATCGAAAATCCCAGCGCCGGCC
>CAZCKE010000048.1:0-15135 GCA_964499005.1 uncultured Tepidisphaeraceae bacterium | reverse complement strand
CGCCGGCCCGCATTGGCTCCGCCGCAGTAGCGGATGACGATATCCGCCTTTTCCGAGAGAATATCGACGATTTTGCCTTTGCCTTCATCGCCCCATTGCAGGCCGATGACGCACGTATTTCCTTCTTGGACAGGGATCACGGACAATGCCTTTCTAGGGGTCAGGATTGACTTGTCGAAAGTAGGGGAGAGGGGGGTGGGTGTCAAGGAGGGGCTGGAGGGACCAAAAACTTCGGTGGAATGAATTATCGTGCGGACGCAGTCGTTAATGCGTGAGGCGATGGGGCTGAAATGAGGCCGCGGTGAGCGCTTGCCATCAACCATGCCCAAGGATGGAGTGGGGTTTATACGGTTCCTCCAACCGCCGAATTTCCTCATCCGAAAGCTTAAGCGACACCGTCGCGATCGCATCGTCCAAGTGATGCGGCTTGGACGCCCCGATGATCGGGGACGCGATGTCCTTCTTCGACAGCATGCACGACAGTGCGATCTGCATGTTCGGCACCCCTCGCGCTTTGGCGACCTCCGTGACGACATCAACAATCGCGAAATCATCCGGCCGGTAGTAAAGCTGCTTGGCAAAGTCGTCCGATTTGGACCGCGATGTCTCCCCGTCCGCTGAGCCCGCCGCATCGAGCTTAGCACGGTTGCCTGCCAGAAACCCTCGCGCCAATGGCGACCACGGAATCACGCCGATCCCCTGATCCCGGCACAGCGGAATCATCTCCCGCTCTTCCTCGCGATAAACCAGGTTGTAATGATTTTGCATTGAGACAAATCGCGTCCACCCATGGAGGTCCGCGACATAAAGTGCCTTCGCGAATTGCCATGCGAACATCGAAGACGCCCCGATGTACCGCGCCTTGCCCGATTTGACGACATCGTGCAGCGCTTCCATCGTCTCCTCGATGGGCGTGTTGTAATCCCAGCGGTGAGTCTGATAGAGATCGACGTAATCCATCCCCAGCCGGTGGAGACTGTTGTCGATTTCCGCGAAGATCGCCTTGCGGGAGAGGCCGCGCTGGTTGGGCTTGTCCCCCATGACGCCGTGAACTTTGGTCGCGATCACGACTTGATCGCGTTTGGCAAAATCCTTGATGGCCCGCCCCAGAATCTCCTCGCTCACCCCCAGCGAATAGACGTTGGCGATATCGAAAAAGTTGATCCCCATTTCGATCGATCGCTTGATGTAGGGCCGGCTCTCTTCCTCCTCCAGTGTCCAGGTGCGCCACTTCTTGGAGCCATATGTCATGCAGCCCAGACAGATGCGAGAGACTTGAAGACCGGTTTTGCCGAGGTTGAGATAATCCATGATGGCGGAGTATAGGGAGGCAAATCGCAAATCGGAATCGCCAAATTATTTCCTCGCGCGCCCTTGACGCATCTTTTACGCCTGTTAACTTTATAATGTAAAGTTAATATTCAAAGTCGTATGACAGATTGGATTTTACGGCTATTTTGACCAAATCTAAAACTTTATTGTGAAAAGTAATTATGTCGTAAAACGTTTTTGTCGGGGAAATTCACATGCCCACGTTCACACCGCAGCCCACCGCCCGTATCCGCCGCTCTCTCAACGTCAAATTGATCCTTCCCGCCCTGACCGAAGCCACCAGCCCTTATTGGCGGCCGATCAAATATTCCCTCTTCCCGCCGTTGGGTCTTGCAACCCTCGCTGCATATCTCTCTCCCGATGACCATGCCCAGATCGTCGATGAGCATGTTCAAACTCTTTACACCAATGATCAACCCGACTTGGTGGTGATTCAGGTCTACATCACCAACGCCTATCGCGCCTACCGCATTGCCGATCACTATCGCGCCAAAGGTTCTTTCGTCATTCTCGGCGGCCTCCACGTCACCTCGCTCCCCGATGAATCTCAGCACCATGCCGACGCCATCTTCCTCGGCCCCGGCGAGCAGACCTTCTCTCGCTTCCTCGATGACTTCCGCGCCGGATGTCCGCGGCCGCGCTACGTCTCTACCACCGGCCGCACGCTCGACCGAATCCCTCCCATCCGCCGCGATCTCATCCAGCGCCGCCGCTACCTTGTCCCCAACTCCATCGTCGTCACCCGCGGCTGCCCCATGCACTGCGACTTCTGCTACAAAGACGCTTTCTTCCAGGGCGGCCGCTCATTCTATACCCAGCGTGTCGACGATGCCCTGGCCGAAATCGCCCGCCTCCCCGGCCGCCATCTCTATTTTCTTGATGATCATCTCCTGGGCGACCGCCGCTTCGCTTCCGCGCTCTTCGACGGTATGCGCGGCATGAATCGCCTCTTCCAGGGCGCCGCCACCGTCGATTCCATCTTCCGCGGCGACCTTATCGAAAAAGCCGCCCAGGCCGGACTCCGCAGCATCTTCGTTGGTTTCGAAACCCTCACCCCCGGCAATCTCACACTCAGCAACAAACGCCAGAACCTCAATAAGGATTACAAAGCCGTTACCGACCGCCTCCATCACCTGGGCATTATGATCAACGGCAGCTTCGTCTTCGGCATGGATGAAGACACCCCCGATGTTTTCCGCCGCACTGTCGATTGGGCCATCGACCACGGCATCACCACCGCCACGTTCCACATCCAGACTCCCTACCCCGGCACCGGCTTATTCAAACGCATGGAATCCCAGAACCGCCTCACCACGCGCAACTGGGATCTCTACGACACCCGCCACGTCGTCTACACGCCATCGCGCCTGACTCCCGAACAATTAAAAATCGGCTACGACTGGGCCTATCGCGAATTCTATCGCTGGCCCAACATCGCCCGCGCCTCGCTCCACCACGGCACCCTCAAGCACCAGGCCAAGCATTTCTTCTACGCTGCCGGCTGGAAGAAATTCGAGCCCCTCTGGGACTTGATGATCCGCGCGCGCCGCCTCATGTGGATGACGCCTCTCCTCGAGGCCATTCTTTCCAAAGTTACCGGCGATTCCGCGACTGCAATTCCCAAGCCCCAACGAGCTCAATCCGTCACTCCCTTGCCTGTCATCGAATAGTCCAAACGTACCTCATCGTAGGGGCGACTTCAGCCCGCGTTTTGATCGCTCTGACTCAGGGGAAGGCGTCTATCATGCCCCGCGTGTAAACCGCATTTCCCATTTCTTTAAAAATCATGCCGTCGCACGATCACCCCGCACCACGATCAAAGTCTTCTATTGAATCCCACAACCTCGATAAGTAAACTCACATCGTGGGTCGCCGGATCATCCGGAGCGACACTCTTAGTACATCCCTTTTGGAACGACACTCAGACCGGAAAGGCACCATGCTGCGCATCAATGACCCCGCTCCCAATTTCACCGCCGAAACCTCCCAGGGCACCATCAACTTTCACGAATGGATGGGCAATGGCTGGGCCATCCTCTTTTCCCATCCCAAGGACTTCACCCCCGTCTGCACCACCGAGCTTGGTTACATGGCCGGATTACAATCGGAATTTGAGAAGCGCAATTGCAAAGTCATCGGCCTCAGCGTCGACCCCGTCAGCAAGCACAACACCTGGGCCTCGGACATCGAAGAAACCCAGGGCCACAAGGTGAAATTCCCCATGATCGGCGACCCGAATCTGAAAGTCTCCAAGGAGTACGGAATGCTCCCCGCCGAAAGCGGCGAATCCTGCGAAGGACGAACAGCGGTGGACAACGCCACGGTCCGCACCGTCTTCATCGTCGGCCCCGACAAGAAGATCAAGCTGATGCTCAGTTACCCCATGAGCACCGGCCGCAACTTCGACGAAGTCCTGCGCGTGCTCGATTCCATGCAACTCACCGCCAAACACAAAGTCGCCACCCCCGTCAACTGGAAGCAGGGCGACGATGTCATCATCCTCCCGGCGGTATCGGACGAAGAAGCCAAGCAGAAATATCCCGGCGGCTGGAAAGCGCCCCGACCTTACTTGCGGATTGTCGCTCAGCCGAGTTAGCGATCCACGAGCGAGGATGGCATCGGGCGATCTTCAAGTGGGTCTAACCGCCATGCTTGGCGCAGCTTCCTACATCATTGTGACTCGTAAACGAATCGATGATCGGTCGACCGGCAAGATTGTGGCTGATTTGCGGCTTTGCCTCTAAATTCCATCAGAACATCGAATTTGTGGGCAACCTTTTGATTTTATGGGCGGTTCTAAACACACGGCATTTATTTGACGATCCGCGAATTAGGGAATTCCTTTTGCGGAGGTCTAATATGGCGATGTCCCTATCCGATGCACGGTCCGAGGCTGCCCGGCTTGCCCCGTTGTATCCAGTCACCGTTAAGTTCGAGCGTGGGGCTTATTGGGGGATTCCAGACGATTTCAACGATGAAAAGTGTTCCCGAAAACATCGTGGCTATTCCGAAGAGGATGCGCGAGGCGGAGCATTTCACCTCATTATGCAGGCGCTCATTTGTCGTTTGAGATATGGCCGAGAAATTCCGCCAGTGACCACTGTTTAGCCAATAGATTTATATCTGGGCATTTTCTTGAATCCAGTTCCAAGCCTTTCTCGGTAGCCATCCTTGGCGTTCTTTCATGTCTACCTTCATCACAAGGTGATGTCGGGATATTCCTGCCGCATTTGCGCATCTTTTGTAATGATCGCTAAGTTCCCGAGCCGTCATATCGGTACCGATCAAATAACTGGATTTGATGTAGTGCCACCATTTGAAAATTCTCTCGCCACCGACGAAATCCTCGTGAAACTTTGTATACGATTCGTTTGGATTTCGATCGAAGAAGACGACATAGAAAATCATTGCCGCCCCCTTCCGGTTTGATCTTCGATTCGTGGGGGCTCGGCAATCGATTCGTCCTCAATTTGCTTTTCAACTAACTCGCCCTCGATCATATCGTATTCACTGCCCATTGTTTCCAGTTCGATCTTTTTCATTCGCTGGATATGGGTTTCGGACCGACAAAAATCTGGTTGCTGAAATGACTTAATGGCAAAGAGAATGACAAAAGAAACCACGCTGACGCCAATGATCCATTCGGCGAGGGTGGGAACACCGGGAACATCCCGGAAAAATTTCAAGAGGATGATTCCGACGCAACAAACCAAAATTAGAAAGATTAAATAAGGCCTAAAGCCGCTCGATTTCTCCGCGCGCACGAACCAATCTTGCATGCTGCGCATCCAGTCGAACGGGTTCCAGGGGCTGCTTTTTGCCATGGACTTCCTTCATGCTGATGCTCTCCGCATCTGTCTGAAATGTCCAGTTAAGCGACACTTCTCCCCGATTGAATATCAACAGAGAGAACTTCGGATAACGTATCGCGTCACCGTGCTGCTGAGAGCCTTTGGCTTTTTTGCACCTCCCTGCGCCTCCCTGCGCCGCATTTTCCTGCTCCCTACAGACAAAAACGCTCTCTCCAAACAAACATTTTTCATTTCTAAAACTCCCAAACCTCGCCCCATCCCAAAAGAATCCAATCCATGGAGGCCAGCGCGCACCTCCTCCATATATTGGTTCAGGGGTGAAAGTTTTGCAGAATTAATCTAACCCCAATCAAACCAAACACCTACAAATCCAATCCTAGTTCCTCCCTCCCTTTCGACCCCCTTCCACTTTTTCCCAAATCATGGCTGCAATAGCCGCCATTGACGATCGAGCGGCCCAATAGTTCAACGCTTTTCAGGGAAGAGTGATAGCAGCCCGTCGCGCGACGCGGAGCAATATCCCCGTTCGGTAAGCAGAGCGGTGATGAGCCTCGCCGGCGTCACATCAAACCCATAATTCGCCGCCGGGCTGGAATCGGGTGTCAGGCGGACCATCGTCACCGAACCATCCGCCGCCCGGCCCGAAATATGCGTAACTTCCTTGGGATCGCGCTGCTCGATGGGGATTTGGGCGATCCCATCCGTCAGCGTCCAATCAATCGTCGGCGACGGCAGCGCCACATAGAACGGCACCCGATTGTCATGCGCCGCCAGCGCCTTCAAATACGTGCCGATCTTGTTGGCCACGTCGCCGGTCGAGGTCGTGCGGTCGGTCCCGACAATGCACAGATCGACCATCCTATGCTGCATGAGATGTCCGCCGACGTTGTCCGCGATGACCGTGTGCGACACTCCATGCCGGGCCAGTTCCCACGCCGTCAGGCTCGCTCCCTGATTTCGCGGCCGCGTTTCGTCAACCCAAACATGAACGGCAATGCCCGAATCATGCGCGGCGTAGATCGGCGCGGTCGCCGTCCCGACATCCACCGCGCACAGCCACCCGGCATTGCAGTGAGTGAGAATATTAATCGGTTTGCCCGGCTTAATATGTGGCTTGATCAATTCCAACCCATGACGGCCGATCGATCGGTTGATCTCCACATCCTCATCGCAGATCGCCGCGGCCTTGCGCCACGCGGCAGAGGAACGCTCTTTTGGCGAAAGTGGCAGTAGCTCCTGCCGGCACCGCTCCAGCGCCCAGCGCAGATTCACGGCCGTCGGCCGAGTCGCGGCCAGCGTTTTGACCGCGCGATCCAGTGATCCATCGGAAGGATCGGCATTGGCAGCCAGGGCCATCCCATACGCGGCCGTCGCCCCGATCAACGGCGCGCCGCGGACCTGCATCGATTTGATGGCATGCGCGGCCTCCTGCATCGATTTCAATTCCAACGTGATCAACGCGTGCGGGAGCTTGGTCTGGTCGATGATGCCGACTGCCGATTCGTCGATCGGCCAGATGGTCCGCATGGGTTTGCCGTCTACGAGCATTGCCGGACATTATCGCATCGGCGGATCAAGCGGAAGCCGGCCCCGGACAAGGACGGAAATAACGGTCCCCAAAACGAAGATAATCCACATCGCCGCATCGCTTGAAAACACCGAGGACCATGGACCCAACTCCGGCCCCGAGTAACCAAAATCCACCCCATTGTCTCCCGGCTCCAGAAGGACGGCCTTGTAAGCCAGATCGGCCCGGCGGACCGGCACAGACCGCCCATTCACCCACGCCGACCACCCATCGTCCCAGACGTCGCAATACAGCAGCCACGCCTTTTTGTCCGAGGTGTTTGCAATGCCCAACTCCAGATTATTCGCATCGCAAGAGCGCACCTGATAAGCCAGCGACAGACGATGGCTCGTCGCAAGATCGTTGATATTGCCCGGAGCCGCTTCGACACTGGCATCGGCCATTGCGCCGGCCTGCTTCTGAAGGATCAGAGAATCGCCCGTGAAATGCGGACCATCCAGCCAGTTTGACGCAGTCTGATCCGTATCGGCATCCCAAGCCGAGTCAAAGCATTGGATTCGTCCCGGTTTGATGCCAGCCACTTTGGACGCCGATGGATTGGTCAACACAAACTTCAACGATCCCACGGAATCGACGCTTGGCGCATTATCCTGCCGCAGCGGCAGATGAGCATAAGTTCGCAGCAGCAGATTCAGTGGCTCAAGCCAGTAATCGATCCGGTACGTGCTGCTTGCTTCGTCGGCGAAGATAAATGTATTGATCGCCGGCGAAGGTGAATTCAAAAGCCTTGAGAGATGTTTCAACTCCAGAAAAGAAGGCGAGCCCTGATCAAGGCCGGCGACTCTCTGCTCAACAAACGGCAGCGGACGGTAGGCCACCAGCTCAGACCCCTTGGCAACGTCCGTGCATTGCCAGAAATAATCAAGTTTGTAGGAATAGAGATCCAAAAGGGCGATCGTCAGAGCGGCCGGGATGAGCCATCTGGGCCGTGGCCGTCGGCCCGACCACATCACCTGTATCGCAACGATGGCGGCGACGGCGATCAGAAAGGCGGCTGACAACAGTAATCGCGCAGGTTCCAAATCGGCATACAGCACCGTCATGTTATGAATTCTGCGGATCGCAAATCGGCCCATCATCTGCAGAAACAAGACTAACGCCGCTTGCGGCGCCCGCGACAGGTACACCAGCATGGCCGCACCGGTCAGGCTCGCCAGGGAAATCACCGCTGCAATGCCGCGATTTCGCGCGAACCCTTTCCAATCGACCCTGTAGAGCAATTGCTCAAATCCAGTTCCGGCGATGAAGCAAAGAGCGAGCCTGACAAACACATTGAGCATGCCCAGATGCCGGAAATATTTCATTCCGGGCCATGCGTAATAGAGGGCTTCGGAAGGCACCGTCGTGGCGCGCGCCACCAACAGGATAATCGCGGCGAACCAAACAAAATGGCTTTGATTGCGCGGCATGGAGAAAACCGCGAAGATCGCCAGCGCCAGCGCCAGAACCCCAAAGTAGAGCGTGAAATCCAGCAGGACGGAGCTGCGGAGCCAAAGCTCATACCATTTTTCCCAGTTCGGCTTAATACCCCAGGTGAGAAATATGCCCAAAGAAACGGTGCTGTCGATATTGCGGCCGGGGCTGTATCGGATGATTCGATCCGAACCGATGGCAACCAGGCGATAGGCGAAGTAGAGCGACGCGGCAAAAATGAAAAGAGCCAGGGCCGCTCGCCAATTGAAACGGATCAATCCCCAGGCACGGCGCAACAGCGGCCAATTGCACAGGACAAAGCAGAAAAAATAAGCGGCAATGACAAACGTCGTCGCGGGGATCGCGTAAGGGATGTTTCCCAATGTTTGAAGCGCCAGCAGATTCCCGGCCGCCGCCACGAATCGCCATCGGCCCGTTTCCAGAAACCGGTGCCCCAAGTGAAGCATCAGCGGCACCGCCGTGTAAAAATGGAAATTGAACCACGGCTGAGATACCCAGATGGCTCCTCCGACCACGCCAATGCACACGAAGAATGTCGTCTCGGGATGCTTGAAGAACCTGCGGGCCAGCAGCCATGTTCCGACCAGAAGCAGAATGTTGTCAAAAAGAAATCCCAGGTGAAACCAAGTCACAGCGGAAAGAAAATGGACGAGCCGCCCGCCTTGAAGCGCCACGGCAAACACGGGCGAGGCGACGTATCCGTACCAGGGATGCGCCATGGTGCCCAGGGTCACGTAGGACGACCATTGAGCGATCTGTCCGCTTTGGGCAGAGTTGTTCAGGAAATAATGCTGGTACATGAAGTACTGAAGGCCATCGTGCCCGGCGGGGATCCGCTGTTGCACGATCATGAACAGCGAGAAAACAATTTCGAGAAGTAGCAAAATCGCTAAAAGGGTTTTTTCTCTGGATGTGAACGAAGCAGCGGCCTCGAATGAATCCTGATCCCCCGTTGCAACCAGACCCTCATCATTGCGCGCCCAGAGAGAAATCATAGACGAATCTTTCGAAGCGGCCCGTAACGTCGATCAGCGCTTATGCAAACGTATTTTGCCGTCAAATTGCCGCCCAGGGAAATGCGAGATGGGGGTTTTGGAGGCCGGTTTGATTTCAGCTCTTGGGTTTCCTGGGAAAGCAGAAGACATCCCGGATGAATTGAAAATAGTAGGCGGCCCCCCATTTCCATACCTGCAGCTTGCGTTCTCCGCCGATGCGCGGTGGCTCGTCGCCGGGGATTTCCGTCACTTTGAGTTTTCGCCGCGCTGCCCGGACCGACAGGAGGGGCTCCCAACTGATGCGGGTGCGCAACCACTTCTCGGGAGTTCGATACCATTTGTCCCGGTCGAGCTCCAGATCGTAGATCAACTGCTTGCGATAGGCGCGGAAAATAACCATGGCGTCGGTGTAATGTCCGCCATGCAGCAGGTTGACCGTGCGGGTGAAGAGCCAGTTGCCGAAACCCGTCAGCCAGTCATCGTCCGTGCTCTGGGCCGGCCCCAGATAGCGCGAGGCGATCACCATGTCGTAGCCTTCATTCATCTTGGCGATCAGGTCGGGGATCAATTCGGCTATCGAATTTCCGTCAGGGCTAAAGGTCAGGATGACATCCCCGCGGATCAGCGGCAGGCACTCGTTATACGCCTGACGAATACCCGGCTCCTTCTGGACGTAGACGTCGTACCCCTGCTCGCGGGCATAATCGGTGGTGCCGTCGGTTGAGCCGCCATCGAGGATCAGGATTTGATCAACCCATTCAGGCTTGACCTTGGGCATGACGGCCCGCATGCCGGTAACTTCGTTGAGGGTCGGCACGAGGAGGGTGACGCTGGGCATTGTCGGGAGGAATTCCTCGAAGCGGCAGATCGATACGGAATATTCTAACCGGCGAGGTTGTAGTGAATGAGTTGTAGAGTGTCAAGAAATCAGGACTGCCGAAGTGATCTTAATGTCCCGAGATGACGTACTTGGGATGCGAGGCGTCGAAGTATTCGGGGTAAAGCAACTGCGAAACCGGCACGGTGATGCGGCGTGTCGGATGCTGGCTGAAGCCGTAGTAGATGTTGTATTCGGGGTCCTGCGCGGAATAGACGTTTCGGACTGAGAAGGAGAAGTCCGGCTCGTTCTTATGCTCCGCGACGAGCTGGGCCACATGTTGCATGTGAACATCCGCGGCGACATTGGCTTCGTGGACTTGCCTGGACAAGTGGTAGGTCGCGATATCGTTGAAGAGTAGCAGCGCGGCGAGAGCGCCGCCTTGAAGCAGTTGTCGTGACCATGGCAGGCTGGGGAAGTCGGTTAATGCGTAAAGAGAGATGAGGCTGATCAGGCAGAAGAAGTAAAGATAGTAGCTGATATACAGCGAAATTCCCCGAAAATAAGAAGCTCCAAGCACGTAGAAAAATAGGATCAATGCCAGCGTGAGGAGCAAAGAATTGCGCTCACGTGAGCGAGAATGCCTGAAGCTCGCAACGGCATTGAAGAGGAGAACACCATAGAGGATCACCATGGCGTAAACTTTCCAATCCGGAGGAGGGGCCGCTCTTTCAAGGAATCGGGCATATGCAACGATCCTCCAGGGGGCCGAGCAATTCACCAGCAGATATCCCCAATTGGTCAGGGAATTCTCCAGGCGCGTGAGCACGGTGTCGTGCGTGAGATGATATTGCTCCGCCAAGCCCAGGTAGTTGCAGTGGAACAAATGCTTGATGTAAAGGACTGAAAAAAGGGCGAGAGGCAAAAGCAGAATGACGGCGGTTTGTTTGCGGGGCATCGTGCGGGGCAGGTTGAGCCACAGGTACAGGGCCGTCAGTGGCGCGGCGATGACGCCCATTTCATAGAAGAGCATGGAAAACATCGTGCAAACGACGTAGCCGATGAGCCATTTATGGGAACCGGCGGGATTACCGAGGATCGTTTTGCGCGCACAGATTAAAGCAGCCAGAAAAAAAGCGAAGGAGGCAAGATATCCGCCGAGATGGCTCCACATTACCAGCTCGGCCTGGCCACGGATGGCGGAGAAGAGCAGGGCGGTGAAAGCGGCGAGCCATGAGTTGTAAAGCGTGAGCAGGAGTTCGAAGAGGAGATAGGCGATCAGGATGTGGATCGCGAGATTGACGATGTTCCAAGCGCGGTAATTGTAGTGAAAGAGGGTGTTTTCGGAGGCGAGGAGGAAGAAAAGTCCGGGGCGATAGAGAGTTTCATCACCTTTCTCAAGCTGCCGATCGACGTTGTAATCGAGCAACTTGAGTCCGGCGGAGAAGGAATGGTCGTCCTTGAGTTCGGCGAAATAAACGATTTGGTCGCCGGCGAAAACACGATTCAAGGCGGGAGAATAGAGGAAAATGTTAGCAATGATCAGGACAGCGGCGAAGAGGAGGCGATAGAGGAGTGGTCTCATTTCGTCGGAGTAAAGTGTGCGTTCGGCGCGCATTTTCGCAAGGGGAGATTCATTTGCAACGAGCGATCACAGGAGAATGCGGCGGCGCAGGATTAAAGAAAGGGCGTTGGCGAAGATGGCGGTGATCCAGAGGGCGGCGAGAAGGGCGAAGAAATAAGCGAGACAGAGGAACTGGAGCGAGGAGTAGTGGAATTCGACATGATTATCGCCCGATCGGAGCGGGACGGCTTTGTAGGCGACATCGGCAAGGCGAATCGGGACCGTTTGGCCGTTGATGGAGGCCGACCAGCCCGGGTTCCAGGTATCGCAATAAAGCATCCAGGCTGATTGTGCGGAGGTGTTGTGGACCAGAAGCTGGAGATTATTGGCGTCGAATCGCTCGACTTCGTAAGAAAGGGTCAAGCGATGATTGGATTGGAGATCAGGCCGTGTTGCGGCCGGCAAGCTTTGCGAGGAACTGGACTGAAGGATCAGTGAATCCCCGGTGAAGGCGCAATCACCGACCCAATCGGCAGACTCAGCGTCGGAGTGAGCCTCAAAGGCGGAATCGAAGAACTGAACACGGCCAGGATCGATGCCGGTCACTTTCGCGGTGGATGGGGCGTTTTGAGGAAAATAGAAGTTGCCGAATTCGGTGAGGCCGGTAGGGGTCTCGGATGGCTCAATGGGCGGCTGCTCGTAGGCCCGGATCAGGCGGTCGATCGGCGCAAGCCAGTAATCAACGCGAAACGTGCTATCGAGTTCATCAGCAAAGGCGACCGTGTTGATGCTGGGGTATGGGACATTGAGCAGGCGAGACACATGTTTTAACTGAGTGTAACGGCTGAATGAGGGGTCATAGATGTCATAGGCACGTTTCTTCAAGAAGGGAGTTGGCTGATAATCAAACAAGTTCGAGGCGGTGTAGTCGTCCGTGTCGGCAAGAAATGTCAGCAGGCGCAAGGAGTACAGATCGAAGACTATTAAAGCGAGAGCCAGCGGGATCAACCGACGTTGTTTGCGAGAGACATCGAGTTTGTCGGAGCGGATTACAATGACAAAGAATGCACCCAAAGCAGCGACAGAACCGATGCCCAAACTCGCAGGGCGCAAAGCCGCGAGCAAGGCGGCTCTATTTTGGAAACCGTATCCCAAGATTGGGTCGATCAGGAAATTATACAGACGCTGATCGAAAGGCGTTGAGGCCGCCAGAAGAAGCAGAGCCCCAGCGGCGACGATGCAGGGGAGTGAGAGGCTGGCGGTTCTCCAGCCGCGCTTAATAGGGGTTTGCTCGGGGAAGAAAAATCTTTCGAAGCCGAATCCGGCGAGCATGCAGAGAAACAGGCGCACGAAAACGTGGGTCATGCTGAGATGGCGGTAGAACTTCATGCCAGGCCAGAGGTAGTAGGGAATTGCAGCGATGATGGGATTGCCGCGTGCCAGGAAGAGGATGAACAGGGCGGTGAGGGTAATGGGAACGGTTTTACGGGGAAAGGAAAAAATCCCCAGAACTGCCAATGGCACGGAGATGATTCCAAAATAGAGGGTGAAATCGAGGACGTTGGTACCGCGCAGCCACAGTTCGTTCCAGATCCGCCAATCCATCTGCGCGCCCCAGACGAGAAATTTGTCAAAGGGGACGGTGGAATCGGGGTTTCTGCCGGGGCTGTAGTTGACAATCTGACTTTTGCCGATGGAGACGACGCGATAGGCCAGGTAGATCGAGGCTCCGGTAATCAGCAGAACGAGGAGGTTTCGCCAACTTGGACGGAAAGCGCGCCAGGGAACGACGGGTTGGCCGAGGTTGGAGAGGAAGTAAAAGGCGAAATAGGCGGCGATGACAAAGGTGGTCATCGGGATCATATAGGGGAGATTGCCCATGGTCTGGAGCGCCAGGAGGGTTCCCGCGAGGGCGACGAAGCGCCAGCGGCCAGTTTCCAGAAAGCGGTGAATCAAATGCAATAGGAGGGGAACGGCGGAGTAGAAATGAAAATTGAACCATGGTTGCAGAGCCCAGATCGCACCGCCGGCGATGCAGACGGAAACGAAGAAGGTGGTTTCCGGATGTTTGTAAAAACGACGGACGAGAAGCCAGGAACCGCTCAGAAGCAGGATGTTGTCAAAGAGGAAGGAGAGGTGGAACCAGTCGAGGGCGGGAAGAAATCGAACGGTGCGACCCAGTTGAAGCGCGACGGCCAGGACGGGGGAAGCAACGTAGCCGTACCAGGGGAAAGCGACGGTGCCGTGCATGACATAGGAGGACCATTGAGCGATCTGGCCGGTTTGGGCGGCATCGTTGAGGAAATAATACTGGTACATAAAGTACTGGAGGCCGTCATGACCGGCGGGAAGGCGGTTGCCGACTGCCAGGATGGCGCTGAACAGCACTTCAAGTGCCAGGGCGACCGTAAATAGCAGGCGCTCTTTGCGCGAGGTCCGGAGCAGGGTCGTTGAGGAAGTATTGCGAGTGGGAGACGCCGGAGGTGTTTCAGAAGTTATCGCGGACATTCAGGGTTTATCCACAAACACGATTCGCTCTATCAGGATGATGAATTTCAAAGCGAAGGTCAAGCATTGCCTTGATGTTCGATGAGGTATTTCAAGTGATCGGTAATCGCCTGAGTGGAATCGAAGGTGAAGCCGAATTCGCGTTGAATCTTGTCCATATCGAACATATGGGGCTTGTCGGGGTTCCCTTTGTCCTGGAGGACGATTTTACTTTTGGAGCCGGTCATCTCGATGGCCTGGCGGGTGATGGCTTCCCAGGAAGTCCAGTTTTTGGAGAGGCCGAAATAAATTTCGCGGTTGTGGTTAGATTCCATGGCGGCGACGAAGATTTTGGCCAGGTCGCCAGCCCAGATGAATTGGGTGCCGTCGTTTTTGGTGAGGGTGATGTCTTCGCCGGCCAAAGCATTCTGGACGATCATGCGGAAACGCTTGTCGCTGTAGATGAAAGCGCCGGGGACGACGGGGTTGCCCATGGTGTAGCCGGGGCGAACGATGTTGCAGAGCATGGAGGTCTTGGAGCCGAAGGCAAGCAGATAGACTTCGGTGGCGACCTTGGTGGCGCCATAGTAATCGGTCGGCTTGGGCTTGGATTCCTCGTTCATATCGGGGCGGAACTGGCCCATTGTGGCGGTGGAAGAGTTGTAGACGATGCGTTTGGCCCCCGCATCGGCGGCCATCGAGAAGAGATGGATCGAGCAGCGCGTGTCGTTGTGAAGCATGTCGGTGGGGGTGTTGCCCCAGTAGAGGGCATTGTGGATTACGGCGTCGTGGCCGGGGAGGCTTTTGGCGATGAGGTCGAAGTCGGCAAGGCCGCCCTGGACGACGGTGACGCCGGGTGAGTCGGCGAGGGCGGGGACTTTGCGGGGATTTCGGGCGAGGATGGTGACTTGGTGTTTATGCTTGAGGAGGTCGACGGCGATGTAGGAGCCGATGAAGCCCATTCCGCCGGTGAGGAAGACTTTCATGGAAATACCCTCGTGATTTTGCCCTCGTTCAATAGTGTTTAAGCATCCCGCGAAGAATGAACAGAGAAAATGGGCAGAGCCGGGATTGAACCGGCGACACATGGATTTTCAGTCCATTGC
>CAZCKE010000047.1:0-15214 GCA_964499005.1 uncultured Tepidisphaeraceae bacterium | reverse complement strand
CCCAGCTCGACGTTTTCGTATCGAAATTTCCAAGTTTCTGCAACTCTCGATATTGCTCTTCCGTTAAAAGCTCGATTCCCATGGCGCTCGCCATGCCGATAGCGCTGTTTTTGGGTTTGGCTTCTTTCCTCGATTCCAGCGCTTGGGGGTCATAACAAAAACTTCGCCGGCCTTTGGGGCTTTCCGGGCAGCAATCATAAAAAATGTACTCGCCGGTCTTTTGGTCGTAACCTACAACGTCCGGTTCACCGCCGGTCTTTTCCATTTCAGACAGTGACCACAGCTTTTCAGCGTTGGCTTCCAGCTTTGCTTGCACGCTGAGCCATTCGAGGCCTCGATGGCGGTTCATATTTTGCTCAAAGCGGGCTTTCAATGCTCCGAGCAGATCTTTCCGCTGCTGCGGCGACAATGCCTTTTGATTGTTTTTGATGTTAGCCATGTGTCTATGATCTCTATTGTATGCGTCAATCACAACGCTGCGGGAAGCTGAAAAGGTGAGAGGCTGTGATAAAAATGGTGGATGTCACGAATGGTATTCACTTAAGGACAAATGATGGACTTGCACTGGCGATTTCAGCGTTAAAATGAAACTTTGTTCGCTTAAGTGAATGCCATTCGTGGATGTCACCTTTTCATCGCCTTGACCAGTTTGACCGCCGAAATCTTGAATTCCCGCGTGAATTTTCGCCTTGCCATGAATCTGCTCCTTGGGAACCATTATGCAGTTCCCGAAGAGCGCCAACAAAACGTGGGGAAGACCAACCTTTCTTTCCCCTCACCTTTCTTTCCCACTGACCTTTCTTTCCCACCTTTCCTTTTCCCGTGGATGGACGAGACAATCGATTTTGCAAAAGACACAAACCTCTTCAAAAAGCCATTGCTCTTCGTTTCGTTTTGGAGGTGACGAGATGGCCTCGTTTTTGGTCGGACATGATTAGCGTTGATTTGACGGCAGGCCAATGGATACTTATAGTCGCCATCGGCAACCGAATAAGCAAATATGGGTGAACGCTCAATGGGTATTCCGTCTTTAACAACGCCCCGGGATTGCTTCCTTCAAGGAGATTGCAGGGATCTGCTCAAAGAGGTTGAGAGCGACTATTTTTCCGCGTGCATTACTGATCCGCCGTATAATTACGAGTTTATTGGACACCAGTGGGATGCTGCGGAAACGGGTCGTCGTCTTGACCGAATCCAGTCGTCAAGCACTTTGGTGAAGAATATCCCTTACGGCAGCGGACTTGCAGGGGGCGTGCGCAATAAGCGATGGTACGACCGAGTCCGAGAGAACATATTTGACTATCAAAAATGGTGTGTCGAATGGGGGAAGGAGGTCTTTCGCACGCTGCGCCCAGGAGCATTTGCACTTGTGTTCAACAGCACCCGGACCGTGGCGCATGTGCAGGTTGCATTGGAGGAATCGGGCTTCTATGCACGAGATATTCTCGTGTATCGCCGCCATTCCGGAATTCCTAAAGGGCTGAATGCCGCGAAAAAGCTGCAAAAACTTGGAGATGATGACTGGGAGTCGTGGCAAGGCTGGCATAGCTGCCTGCGCAACGAGTGGGAAGCCATTTGTGTTGTACAGAAACCCCTGGTCGACAACTATCTGACCACAATCAGGGATTACAAAGTCGGCTTGCTGAACGCTGAAATGAATGGCAAAGGGTTTTTATCAAATATTATCGAGGGCTTTCGCAGGGAAGTTGACGATGAACTGGAGGGGCATTGCACTGTAAAGCCGTTATCAGTGATGAAGCACCTTATCCGGTTGACAATTCCGGCCAATGACAAACACGTCATTGTTGATCCCTTCTCTGGCACTGGAACTACTGGCATCGCGGCAAGAGAGCTTGGCCATCACTTCGTCGGTATGGACATCAATTCTGATTACGTAAAGATCGCGAACGATCGGCTGGCCAAATCGGAAAGTGCGCCGGCAAGCTTGTTCAGCGTATGACGTGAAACTGGTTTCCGAGGCCGGCTAACCATGCTTTCAGGTCGACGCCCGTTTTTTCTTGGATGTACGAGAACGTGGCGGTTCCCGTTAATACTGTCCACCCTCCGACGTTGCACGCTCCGATCGCCGCAGGCAAGTTGTCATCACGAACAATGAGGAGAACTGGACGGAGTTTCAGTTCAATCAATTTGTTTCCGTATTGCTTGAATTTTTTGAGGGTGCCCGAATCACCTGATCCGATCCGGTATTTCGTGTCAATGGCATCGTTACATGCAATCAGATCGCAGAGTTCATCCGCGCCTTCACGATAGCTTGGCTTGAAGTCCTGACAGGTTGCGCGAAAGAGCGCCGTCACGACCACCTGCCAGCACATGCCGAGTTCTCTCCCCCAATATTGACGATTCTCCCGCTTGACGGCAGGTACAAGCCCGAAGACATCCATCAGCACATCATGGTCGTCGTTTTCTTCAGAATAGACCTTGTCGCTGAACGATCTCTGATATGCCTTTATCGCCTCTCTAATTTCCTGCTCAGCGGGTATCATGCTGATTGACTCCTTGCATCAGCTTGGCAAGCGAGACATTCAGCGAACGGGCAAGCTTCGCGATATTCCGTAAGGAAGGGTTCCGCTCTCCTCGCTCAATCCCGCCAATATATGTCCTGTCAAGTTCACAGAGGTCTGCCAAGGCTTCCTGCGAAAGATCAACGGAATGACGCAGGGCTCGAACTCTATCGCCGAAGGAGCTTAGCAGAGCTTTATCGCCGGCCATCGAGCCAAGACTAATTTGATTGGGGACGATAAGTCCACGGACTATAAGTATCGCAGGCAAATTCGTCGTATGGGTGATACGGCGATTCCATCACCATGAAGGCGCGTTGACGGCGCAGGTCGGCGTTTTACCTGCAGTTCAAAAAAGTGGGCGGCTACAGTCCGCTGAATTTCCGGAAGCAACTCCGCTGGCAAAAAGGCGTTTCAACTTACGGTCCGGAAGTGACTCCAGCCGCCGAGGCCTCGTTCCCGGTCTGGCATGAGAGAGCCTTTGGGGCAGGACGTCGGGTGGAATAATTGGCTACAAACCACCGTGAGACGCAAAAAACCCCAGCAAACAGGTGTTTTTCACGTCATAGGGAATTGGAGCCACCGGGAATTGAATCCTACTTTGACACCAGCCAGAACTCCCGACAGTAAAACCCCTCCACATCCAATTTATTCACCTCCAATCAAACCTTTCCACCCCGGAACCCGTACCGACGCCGCTCGTACACAAATCGGATGATCCGCAATCCTTCCTCAACAACCGTTAAAGCCTCCCCAATCAAAAATCTAAATTCAAAAATCCCAAATCTTTCTGCTTTCTGTTCGCCTCCGGCGAGCACCCCCTCCCCCCCTCCTGCGGGACATCGTGAGACTTTCTGGGGCATTTTTATAAAACCACAAAACTTCATTAAACATCAAACATGATCAGCCGCGTTCCAATTCCTCATTTATCACTTTGCATTTATCATCTCTCCCATGCGCATCCTCGGCATCGATCCCGGCCTGAAGATCACCGGCTACGGCGTCGTCGATTTCAAGGCTGGCTCCCCTCGTCTCATCGACGGCGGCGTGATCCGTCTGACTGCCCGGACTTCCCTGGCCGCCCGGCTCGTGGAGCTCGACGTCGAGCTCGAACAACTCTTGGAAGAATTCCATCCGGACATCTGTGCCGTCGAGCAGCTCTATGCCCATTACAAGCATCCGCGGACGGCGATCCTGATGGGGCATGCGCGCGGAGTCATTCTGCTGGCGGCGCAGCGGCGGGGGGTGAATATCGAGCAGTTCTCGGCGAATCGGATCAAACGCTCGGTCGTGGGGCATGGGCATGCGGCCAAGGCGCAGGTGCAGCGGGCGATCGAGCAGACGTTGCGCCTGAAATCGCCGCTGGAGTCGCCGGACGCGGCGGATGCGCTGGCGGTGGCGATCTGCTGCGGGAGGTTGATCGGGGAGAAGCGGGTAATGCTCGCGGCGCGGGCGAAAGCGCGGCAGTGATCAGGTTCCGGCGGCGGGTTTTCTTTCGGCCTTGAGGGCGTTGAGCTCCTGCCGAAGATGCTCAAGGGAATCGAGCAGCTCGTGATGTCGTTGCTCATCCGTCGTGGGGGTTTTCTGTTTGAAGGTGATGGTGCCAGTGGGCTCCAGCACGGCGCTCTCGACTTCGGCGAGGGAAGTGATTCCCTGGCGGTGGGCGGCGGCGGACAATTCGGCGCGGGTCATGAGCTCGCGGTTGAGGTGGTCCTTGAGGATTTTTCCGTGACGCATGAGGCAATCGCGCTGGCCTTCGACGAGACGCTCGATGCTTTCGTGACGGTGGACGAAGCGGACAAGAGTGTAGTTTATAAACAGAAGAGTCGCGGCGCCGATGACGCCGCCGGTGATCGTATTGTCATCGCCGATGATGGCGTTCTGGACGGTGTTGGAGAGGGTCAGCAGGACGACCAGGTCGAAAGGGTTGAGCTGGGCCAACTCGCGTTTGCCGGCCAGGCGAAGGCCGACGATCAGGAAAGTGTAGACCAGAAGCGGCCGGATCATTTTTTCGAGAACCGGAACGGTCAGGACAAACATATCCGTGGCCATCGTATGCCAATCGAAGTGCATGGAAATCCTCCCATTGAATTGAATGTGGAGATGATGATTGAAAAGAGGGATTTGGGGAAGTGGGAATCGCAAGCATGGGCAGGACGCCCATGCCACGGCCTTATTGGGCGGATAGCTTGCGGTAATATTCCTGGAGGGCGGCGGACCAAGCGGGGGGGAGCTGGCCTTTCATGGCGTCGGCGATGTCGCGTTGCGTCTTGCCGGAGGGCGTCGGAGTCGTGTCGAGCTGCACGTGAATTTGGCCGCCGAGGAGCATCTGGCTGGTCTGGAGGGAATCAAGCACGATGTCGCGGCGGCGCAGGGCGTTTTGATAGCGATTGTCCTGGAGATCGGATTCCACCCGCCGCATGAGGAGGGTTGATTCCTGCAATTTGAAATTGTCGTAGCGGCCGAGTTGATATTGAAGGTTGAGGCGCTCGGCGTTGTTGCGAAGCTCGGCCTGCTTCTGGGCTAGCCGCTGCATTTCCTCTTTGAGCTTGGGAGGCACGGGCCCTTCGAGGCCCTGGCCGCCCTGGCCGCTGAGCTTGCCGCCGCCGGTAGCGCCGCCGACGGGGTCTTTGCTGGTATCCTTCACCTGTCCTTTCTCAAAGGGCGTGGGATCGAGCCGGCTCGGCGTGTTGCGTCCTCCCTTGCCGACGGCGCTATCGCCTACGAATTCGCCCTGACTCTGGCCGTTGCGGCCTTCGCCGGAGCGGCCCTGCATTTCGTTGTTATTCGGCAGGGCATTGCCAGTGATTCCCTTGGCGGAATTGTCGGCGATCGGGCCGTCGAGGGCGTCCCAGCCTTGCCCCTTGTCGATGGAGTCCTGCCAGTTGGCATTGGCATCCTCCATTTGTTGGAAGAGATCTTCCTCCTGCTCCATCAATTTGCCGACCATGTCCTCCAACTCCGCGGGCAACTCGGGCATCGGGGCATCGTTCTTGGTCGGCGGATCCTCCTGGGTCCATTGCTGGCGATCGGGAGCATTGGCCAACCACTTCTCGATGTTGCTCTGCAATTCCTTGGCTTGTTCCAATCCGTTGGCCTCGTCCGGGACGGCGATCTCGACCGCTTTGGACTGGAGGGCTCCCTTGGCCATCGTCACTTCGCTTTCGATCTGGACCAGGTCCTTGATAAGGTCGGAATTGGAAACATCCTGCTGAGCATTTTTGGAAAAATCGTTGATCGCCTGCTGGAGAAACGCGTCGAGCTTTTCCTGGGCCATCTGCAATTCGGCAAGAAGTTTTTGGTCGTCCTCGCTGTAATTGTCCACCGGCTTTTTGGCCAGCGAAGCGGTCTGATCCAGAATCCGCTGCTGCATCTTGGAATACTGCTTGATCGCTTCGTCGAGCTTCTTGTAGGCGTCGGCTTTGCTGAGCAGGGGATCGTTGCCCGCGCTGGGCTTGGTGGTCGGGTCTTTGGCGGGGTTCAACGTCGCCAGCAGGCTTTCCAGCGTGCTGATAATGACGCGCTGCCGGGTTTTGAGGGAAACGTTGAGCCGAAGCTGCTGCTGGGCGACGGGCTCGGTCAGAATAGACGCGGAAATATCGATTGCTTCGCTAGCGGGATTGGCCGCGAGCATTTGAAGCGTCCGCTTGACGACGATCGTCTGAGCATCGAATTCAAAATGATCGGCGGTGTCGACGAGCTTGTCTTTCACGTCCGTCTGCCCGCCGTTAATGCGGCCCATGAGTGTGCCGTCGCCGGCTTTGTAGGATGCGGCCTGATCGAGCAAATCCTGCTGCATCTTGAGGATTTCGGCCAGGCGGATGCCGAGGCGGTCAGCGATTTCCTTTTGCTGGGCTTCGGGCTTGGCGGGGTCGGCAAACTGGATTTCCATGGACGCGGAGCGGGCGGTTTGCGGGCCGCCGTCGTCGTCGGTGATTCCGGCGGCTTTCATTTGTTCGCGCAGATTGCGATTGTCCATCGCTTCGACCTGGATGTGGATGACGTTGCCGTCGCGCGCCTGATCGGCCGCGAGATGAATGGGCACATTGAGCGCCAGCGTCGGCCCGGCGATCGGACCCTGCTCCGCGACAAGCGCCATTGGCGCGTCGCCGACCCCCATCAACCCCCGTGCCCCGCTCAGGCCCCAATCATCCGTAATTCTCGCCTGAATTTTCAAATCCCGCGTCGGGGCCATCGTCAGGCTTTCGGAATTCGGCCACGCCATTTCAATATGTGGCGGCGCATCGGGCTTGGTATGAATCGTCAACCCATTTTCCGGGAGCTTGGCGATGATTTGCCGGCCTTCGAGCAGTTGGATGGAGATCGTCGAATCGCTCAGGATCGTAAGCGTCTGGAAAAAGTGCTGATTTCCCTGCCCCGCGCGCATTTCGACGGGCTGGCCATCGCCGATCTGGAGCATTGCCGTCTTGGCGGGCACATCGGTATCCGCGCCGATCTCGATCACGCTCCCCTGCGGGACAATGATCGGCGTCTTGTCGATCTCATCGGGTCCCAGTGAGATCGTCGTCTGCGCCTGCTTGGTGTAAGTCGGCGGCCTGATCGTCAGGCTCATCCCCGCGAGCTTCACCTGCGCGACGACGTTTACATTGAACCAAGGACTTTGCGACGCGCCGACTTCAATGCGATACCGCAGCGATTGCTCGACGTGATCCAGCCGATAGTCGAAGTGCAATCCATTTTCATCCGCCGGCATTGTTGCCAAATTCGCCGCGGGCAAGGCTCCATCAAAGATCACGCGCGCTTCGGGCGGCGGCGCCGAAAGATCCGCCGGTTTCTCGACTGACACCGTGATTTCCAGGGCCTGGCCGCGCACGAGCATCGCATTGCCGGGCTGGACATCCAGAATTTTCAAAGCCCCAACGCGCGGAACGAATTGCCCGGGAGCCAGCATCTGCTGCCACCCGTGCGCGAGTTGCCCATGAAGCACCACCGCCAAGGCCAACAACACAGCGACGAGCCCGCCCATCCATTGCGCTAATGACTTCAAATCTGAAATCTTGACCGTCTGATCGAGCGGCTTGGATTGGGCGGATTGCGCCACTTCCTCGAAGATCGGACTGAGCATCGGGTTGGATTGGATATCCGCCGCGCGGGCCAGGAGCAGGCAATTGGTCAATCCGTTGTGCAGGCCGTCGATTCGCGTTTCGATGAGGCGCGCAATCTCCACGTTTCGAGGCCGCAGTAGCATTGGCCGGATGATCCAGGTGATCGCCGACCCAACAAGCCACGCAGCCCACGCGATAGCCAGCGTCATCGCCGCCCGCCCTTGTCCCAGAGCGTGGGCGGCGATTGCCGCGCCTACCGAAACAGTTGCCCCAAATCCGATCCAGAGCATCGCCCCGCGCAGCAGACGTTGCACGCGATAGCGCTGGCCGACTTCGTCGAGACGATCCTCGATGATCAGATAGGCCGGATTGGAGGCCAGATCGGTCATGGTGGGGGCCGGCAAGTCCCCTTTATTATCGACAATTCCGCCGATAATGGCAGTTCTAAGTCTACGATATTTTTTGACCCCGGCGCGTGGCAATAAGACGTGAATGCTTGACACGTTAGCGGCATTTCGTTGGACTTGCCCCCATGGCGCGGAGGCTGTTTATCACGGTCGGGGAGCCCAGCGGCGATCAGCATGCCGCCAACCTTGCCCGCGAGCTCAAAATCCTGGAGCCCAGCCTGATCATCGAAGGCCTTGGCGGGCCCCGCATGGCCGAGGCGGGGGTCCAGGTGCATCAAGACACGGTGGCCCGAGCCGCCATGGGGTTGGAGGCCATTTTTCGATATTTCGAGCTCAAGCGCAAGCTCAATTGGACCGGCCGCTATTTCAAGGAGCATCGCCCTGATCTACAGATTTGTATCGATTCATGGGCGATGAACTGGCACTGGGCGCGGCTGGCTCACGAAAATGGGGTGCCCGTGCTCTATTACATCGCGCCGCAGGTCTGGGCCAGCCGGCCTGGACGCATCGAACGCCTAAAGAAATACGTCGATCGGGTCGCGTGCATCCTGCCGTTTGAGGAGCAATATTATCGCGAGCGTGGCGTCGAAGCGACGTTCGTGGGTCACCCGCTGTTCGACGCGGCGCAGGCGCGCAAACCGGAAGACCCGCAGCAGCATTTCCCGCATGTCCCGCCCGTGATTGGCCTGGCGCCGGGCTCGCGATTGCTGGTGGCCCGCAAAAATTTCGCCCACATGCTCGATGTCGCGGATCGAATCCGTGAGGTCTTTCCTGAATCCAAATTTCTGATCCCGACGATGCCCGCGACGCACGGCATTCTCGAACAGATGGTGGTGGAGCATGAAAACGGTACAACGCCGACGACGGATGGTGAAGGCCTCATGAAGATCGGCCGCTTTACGCTGGGCCTGGGCAAATTCGATGAGCTGATCCCGCGCTGCGATTTGTGCATCTCCGTCTCCGGCACGGCGACGCTACACGCCGCGGTGCATGGGGTGCCCTTGATCGTCGTCTATCGCGTTACCCGCGTCGTCTGGCATCTCCTGGGCCGCTGGGTCGTCAAGACCCGCACCTACTCGCTAGTGAACCTCTTGAGCGACACCCGCCAGGAAATAGTCCCCGAGTTCATCCCCTGGTACGGCTCCAATGCTCCGGTTGCCGACAAGGCACTGGAATATCTCAAAACTCCCGCGCTGCTCGCCGAGCAGAGCCAGCGCCTGCGGCAACTGATTCGCGGGCTGAACAGGCCCGGAGCGAGCCGCAACGTCGCGGAATTGGTGATCGATCTGATGGATGCGCGCAGCAAAACGCTGCCGGCCGAATAATCAGAATCGGTTCGACTTTTCGGGGATGTTAGGATATTGTTTGCCTGGGAGCTGTTTCAAAACTTCGCGCGGGCGTTGCTTGCGTCTGGAGGCGGCTGGCGGATTTCGGCGAGCTCAGTCGAGGCGCGGTGCTCCCGCTCGGCGTATTTCAATTTAATACTGCTCGTCGCCGCTCCTTGCCAGCCGATTCCATCCACGGCGCAATGCCGCGCGGGAGGTTTTGAAATAGCTTCTATCCGTTTCTTTGAGGTCCTGCCTCATGGCTGTGCGGTTTATTCTTGGGCGCAGCGGCGCCGGTAAATCCCGTTGGTGCTTCGATCAGATCGTGCAATCCCTGCGCAAATCGCCGCTGGGGCCGCCGATTCTCTGGATTCTCCCGCGGCAGGCGACGTTTCAGGCCGAGCGCTGGCTCGCTTGCGCCGGCGGCTTGGGGGGCTATTTCCGTGTTCGTGCGATTTCATTTGAAGATTTGGGCCAAGAAATCCTGGCCGAATGCGGAGGCGCAGCCGCGCAGCAGGTCAGCGACCTGGGCCGCAGAATGATTCTGGGCCATTTGCTGCGGCGCCTTCAAGGGCAGCTTCGATTTTTCCAGCAATCCGCGCATCAGCCGGGCGTTGCGGGCGAGCTGGATGCCACATTCGACGAACTGGAGCGCGGGGGCTTCGATCCCGATGCGATCCTCGCCCAAGTGAATTCGCCGCCGAATTCAGCGCTGGGGGCCAAGCTCGCGGACCTGAGCCTGATCTGGGAAGCCTACGGGAAATTTCTCGGACAGGACCGGCTGGACCCGAGCCGCCGGCTGAGCGAATCGTTGTTGGCGATCGAGCGGTGCGCCTCGTTGCGAGGCGCGGACGTTTTCGTCGATTCCTTTTACGATTTCACCGCGTACGAAAGGCAAGTTCTCGCGGCCTTGGGCAAAACATGCCGTTCAGTCGCCATTGCATTGACGCTCGATCCGCAATCGCAGTGTATCGGTAATCCTCATTTGAACCCCGAGGACGGCAGCCTTTTTTATCGCGGCGAGCAGGCGTATCGCCGGCTCTTGTTCGCTTTCAAAGAAGAACAGGTTCTCATCGATGAACCGCTGATGCTCAATTCTCAGCGCCGCTTCGCCCAACCCGCGGTGGCCTTGCTGGAAAAATGGGACGATTCAAAATCACCCGCATCCGTCGCGGCGATCCGCCTGATCGAAGCCGCCGACCGCGCCGGCGAGGTGAATGCCGCCGCGCGAGCCATCGCCGACCTGATTGCAAGTGGCCTGCGCTATCGGGATATCGCCGTCTTGATGCGCCGCGATGACGACTACCGTGATCTAATCGATGCCTCGTTCCGCGAGCATGGAATTCAGTATTTCGTCGATCGCCGCCGGACCGCCGCGCATCATCCTCTGCTGCGCCTGATCCGCGCTGCCGTGCTGATTGCCCGAGATAACTGGCCGCACGATGCGGTCATGGCGGCGATCAAAACCTCCCTGTGCGGGTTGAAGCCACTGGAGGCTGATGAACTGGAGAATTACGTCCTTCTCCACGGCATCCGTCATGGGATGTGGGCTTCGCCGCACCCTTGGCGCGGGCAAGGCCTGCCTTGCGACGATCCTTCCGCCGCGCCCGATGCCTCAAAGATCGACAGCCTCCGCCGTCAATTGGTTGGGCGATTTGAGCCCTTCATTCGCGAAATCACCCAAAGCGAGCGTCATCCGGTCGCCGTGCTGGCCAAAGCAATTTTCTCGCTGCTGGAATCGCTGAAGGCGCGGACGACGATCAATGAGTGGATGGAGTCTGCCGCAAAGGCCGGCCGTCTTGAAGAGCGGGGCGAGCACGAGCGCGTCTGGGACGAACTCGTCAAACTCTTCGACGAGATGACCAGCTTGTTCGGCGACGAGCCCATCACACTCGAAGATTTCCGCGCGATCCTGGAATCGGCCCTGGAAGGATTCGACCTGGCTTTGACGCCTCCGACGGTCGATCAAGTGCTCGTCGGCCCCGTCGACCGCACGCGTACTCCGGCGATCAAAGCCTGCATCGTCCTGGGCCTCAACGACGGGCAATTCCCTCGAAGCTGGAGCGAGGGGACCATCTTCAACGATGCCGACCGGCGGGCACTGATCCGCCGGAAGATCGATCTCGATCCCGACAGTTCCCGACGGCTGAGCGACGAAGATTTCCTCGCGTACCTCGCCTTCACGCGCGCCTCGGATCGGTTGATCGTCCCGCGCAGCACTGCCGACGCGGAAGGGAGGCTGCTGAGCTCCTCGCCGTTCTGGCAGCGGGTGGTCGAACGATTTCCATCCCTCCTCGTCGAACAAGCGCCTCGTTTACACGATTCCCCGCCGGAGCCGATTGCGACATCGCGTCAATTGGTGACGAGTCTGATGCGCTGGGTGCGGTCCGGCGCTCCCGCGGGCCCCTGGGAATCGATCTATCAATGGTTTGCCGCGCGCCCGCCTAATGGCGACGCGGTCGATCAGGTTCGCTATCGCTCATGGAAAGCGCTGAGTTACAAAAATGAAGCCGCCCTGCATCCGCAAACCGCGGCCGCGCTCTTCACATCACCTTTGCATGCCGGCGTCGCGCAGCTCGAATCCTTCCGCCGATGTCCCTACCAGCATTTCGCCCGGTATGGCCTGGGTCTTTCGGCCCGGCGAGAATACGACGTCAGCGGCGCCGATCTGTCGCGCGTTTATCATGATGTTTTGGAAAACCTGCTCTCCCGCGTGATCCGCGATAAGGCCGGATGGAATGCTCTGGACGACAAAAAACTCCGCACCGCGATTTCCCAACTGACCCAGGAGCTGGGGCAAAAACTCCGCGGCGAGCTGATGATCTCCACGGCGCGCAATCGGTACCTCCTTTCGCGCATCGAAAAAACGCTTCAAGCCGTCGCCACCGCGCAAAAAGCGGCTGCCCAGCGCGGCAAATTCGTCCCGCGATTTTCCAATCTCCGCTTTGGGGATGGCCCCTATTCTTCCGCTCGTCCCGCCGATCTGCCGCCGTTGGTTGTTGAAACTCCTTCCGGCAAACAGGCGGTTATCCATGGGAAAATTGATCGCGTCGATCTGCTGCCCAACGGCGCCGCCTGCGCGATCGACTACCGCTTGAAAGTCGGCGCGCTGGGGGCCTCGGAAGTCTTCCATGGCCTGGAGCTTGAACTGCTCACCTGCCTGCTCGTTCTGGAGCAAAACGGCCATCATCTGGGGGCCGGCAAGCTGACTCCCGCCGCCGCTCTGTGCGTGCAGTTGCTCCGATGGGTTCGTCAGGAAGATCCCGAAAACGCGATCGCTCCCGACGACCCGGATTTTCCCCTCCTCGTTCAGCCGCGCGGCATTTTTGATCAGCTCTACTGCTCGGCCCTGGACCAGAATCACGACGCCGGCTGGTCCTCCGTCGTCAAAATGTTCTTGAATAAAAACGGCGAACCGGGCCACATGAAAACCTCCGACGTCGCCGCATCGGATGAATTCGCCGCGTTGCTTCGTCACGTGCAGCTTCGGCTTGGCGAGTTGGGCGATCAGATTCTCGCGGGGAACATCGCGGTCAAGCCGTATCGACTGGACCGGACAACGCCTTGTCCTGAATGCGCTTTCCGGGAAGTCTGCCGCTTTGAGCCGGCGCCGGGCTCTTATGCCGATCTGCCGGTTCTTAATCGCGTTGAAATGCTCCAGCGGGTTGCTGGGAAGGAATCGTGATGGCCCAGGCGGCTGAAAAAATCTGGACCCCCCAGCAGCGCGACGCGATCCAATCGGTCGGGCAGAGCGTGCTGGTCAGCGCCGCCGCCGGATCGGGTAAAACCGCTGTCCTCGCCGAGCGGTGCGCGCACCTGATTTGCGACGCCGATTCCACCTGTGACGTCGATCAATTGCTGGTGGTGACCTTCACGGAATCCGCGGCCGCGGAGATGAAACTACGCATCGCCGATTCCCTGCGCCGCCGGATTCAAAGCGATTCCCCTCCGCGCTTATTGCGCCAGCTTGCCCGCGTGGAGCACGCGGGGATCAGCACCGTTCACGGCTTCTGCGCCCGCTTGGTCCGCCAGAATTTTCACCGCATCGGCCTGGACCCGGCCTTCGACATTCTTGACCCGGATGAGGCCGTTCTGCTCCGTCTTGAGGTCGCGCAGGATCTATTTCAGAAAAATTACGAGGAAGACGCGACCGGAGATTTTCATCGCTTGATCGACGCCTACGGCGATGGCAACGACCAGCGCCTGATTCGCCAGGTCATTCGCACGCACGAATTGCTCACCAGCCTGATTAACCCTGATGCCTGGATCGAGAAATCGCGCGCCGATTCCCGTCAGGTCGCCAATACGCCGCTGGAATCCTCCGCGTTGGGCAAGCAGCTCCTCGGGCAGGTGAATCAAACGCTCGCCGGCCTGTCGGGCCAGTGCGATGACGCCCGAAAGTCGATCCTCGCCATGGGCCGGGCTTTTTCCGGGTACGTCGATCAGTTGACGGAGTTTCACGCGACCATTTTACACTGGCAGCGCGTGCTCAAAGACGACGGCTACGACATGCTCGTTAGCGAGTTCAAGGATTTCGCTTCGTCTTCCGTGCGAGCTCCCAATATCGCGGCATCGACTCCCGGCAAGGAGCTGGCCAAATCCCTCCTCGATGGCGTAAAGGATAATCTCAGGGAAGGCCCTCTTTCCCGGCTGCTCGCATTTTCATCCGGGGATTGGCGTCAAAGCATGGTTCAGACGCTGCCGGCCGTCGACATGTTTCTTTCCCTCGTGCTGGAATTCGGCAAGCAGTATCACCGGGCCAAGCAGTCCATCCGCGCTCTGGATTTTGCTGACCTGGAGCGGTTTACCCTGGACATGCTTCAAACGCCGCACGGCCCGTCCGATCTGGCCCGGGCTCTCCACGAGCAATACCGGCACGTTTTGGTGGATGAATATCAGGACATCAACGAGATTCAGGACGAGATTCTGCGGCTGGTCAGCCGCGAATGCGTGACGGCCGCCGGGCGCGGGGCCAATCTTTTCTGTGTTGGCGACGTAAAACAGAGCATTTTCCGTTTTCGCCTGGCCGAGCCGCAGCGGTTCCTGCGCCGCCGCGAACGATTTCTGAAACATCGCACGGGCGTCGATGGGAAGGTGGTCGATCTTCGGGAGAATTTCCGCAGCCGCCAGCCCCTGCTCGAAGCCCTCAACGCGGTCTTTGAGCGTCTGATGACGGCGCGGGCCGCGGAGATCGAATACGACCCATCGCACCGCCTCGCCGCTGGTCGCAATTTCCCCGCGGCGCCAAACATCCGCTGTTTTACCGGCGCGCCCATCGAGCTGCACCTGATCCCGCGCAATCTCAACGACGAATCCGAGGATTCCCCCGATTCGGATGAAAATCGCGACCTCGACGCCACTGCCGCCGAAGCCATTCTCCTGGCTCGCCGAATCCAAACGCTCATGGGCAGAGATGGCTCCACGCCCATGCATGTCCTCAAGCTCGACGCCGCCGGCCAACTTGCGCCCGCACCGATCGATTACGGCGACATCGTCATCCTCCTGCGCTCGATGCAGTTCAAAGCCGATCAATTCGCCGATGTCCTCCGCGCCCATGGCATTCCCGTTTATAGCGATGCCGGCGGCGGGTTCTTTGACGCCGTCGAAATCCGCGACATGCTTTGTCTTCTGCAAATCCTCGACAATCAGCGGCAGGACATCCCGCTGGCAGCCGTTCTTCGCGGCCCGCTGGCGGCTCTTCCGGAGGCCGACGATTGTCTGGCCCGCATCCGCCTGGCGTATAACGATCCTCAAAAACCGGTTCCTTTTCATCAGGCCGTTTTGCGCTACTCCCAGGAGCAGGATGATGAATTGGCCGCCGCGCTGCCGGAATTTCTCGCGCGGCTTGGCAACTTGGGCGCTTTAGTCGGTTATGAGGGAGATTATTCGTCTGCCCG
>CAZCKE010000046.1:0-15265 GCA_964499005.1 uncultured Tepidisphaeraceae bacterium | reverse complement strand
TCGGGTGTTGTCACTGGTGGGAAATTTGTTCTTAACAACGACACCCGGAGCGTGGGGAAGCGGGCGGACGATTAACGGGTTCAATCGGGACAGCCCGGCGAGCCAGACGGTGCTGTTTGATGATTTCAAGAATGTCGCCAAGCCGGGGCCCTGCTTCATCATCGCCAGCCAACGGGTGACGCAGTTTCTCAATACCGCCGACTCGGCCACGGGGACCGATCCGTCCCTGATTCAGGTGGACAACGCGGGGGGCACGCCGCAATCCGTGAATCCCGTCTATTGCGACTACCGGAGCCATCGTGTGGACCTGGTGCGGTTCTTCGCCCACGGTTTTTATCCGCGCCGCTCGGCCAATGATGGATCGTTCAGCAGCTCGACGACCGCAACGGATGCGTTCATCACTCTCGGCCACGCGGCGTTGCCGAGGTATGACCAAAGCGCCTTTTACGGCCCGGTGACGGATGGGCCTGGGGGCAATAGCGCAGCGCTGGCGCGCGTGGGCTCATACGCGTCGGATTGGGTGCTGGCTCGCAGCGTGATTCTTTTAAAAGACCCCAACACGAATCTCACGACCGGGGGCCTGGCCAACAATGAAGCCAATTATCCGCGTTATCCCAATCCGCAGAACAACTCGATCCCAGGCAATATTTCCGGCGATTATACCTCCAATGTGAATATCAACGGCACGATGACGCCGTTTGTGAACAACCTCACTCCATTAAGTTTTAATTCTCCGGATAATCTTGGCGCGTTCATGATACAGCAGTCCCGATACGATCTGGCCAACGTCACCATGGAACAATTCCGGCGATACCTCGCCGACAGTGTCACGATTCATAATTACCTGAACAACACCGCGATTTATCCGGCTGATTACTCGAGCGCGACGCCCAATCCACCGCCGCCGAAATATTATTTATGGTGGAACCCTCTGGTTTATGACCCCAATGTTTCACTCCCGTTCTTTTTTACTCCAGTACCGGCAACGGCCCTGCCGTATCAGTTTGGGATTCTGGCACCTGCTTTTCAGGCTCAGGCTCCGAGCCTGGCCCGCTCCCAGGCCAATCCGTTGATCCCCGCCCCGCTGACGTCCGCCGCCGTCGCGCAGATGGCTCCCTATTTCCTCCAGCATTGTTCGCAGTTCGTCGTGGAATATGCGGGCGATTATCTCCAACAGGACGGCCTTACCAGTTCCACACCCGGCACTCTGACCGGACAAATTACCGGTCTGGGATCTGACGGGCAGGTTGACTACGTGATCGTCACTGATCCCGTCACCGGCAACCGCACTAAAAAAATTCGCTGGTATGGAATGCCGCGAAACGGATTTAGCGGCAATCCCAGCAACTTCAACGCGATGGGAGACACCACCAATTATCCCACCGCCGCAGCCAACATCGTGGTTCGCGGTTACAACCCCGGGCAAGACGCGTCGACCTACCAGTTTACTGACCCATACACCTACGCAGGCGTTCACACTCACAACATCATGGAAGAATTCGTGGACGTGATTCCCCTGCGCGATTATTACACGATGTACTTGAACACGATCACGCCCGGATCAGGTTATGCGTCGCCTACGTGGGAGGTCGACAACAATTTTGATCCCAGCAAAGACTACGGCAATCCAACAGCCAACGCCAACGGCCTGAACCACGTTTATGGCTCGGACGCCCGCTACGCCTGTGCCTGGTACAACGACATGCCCGCCATGGTCCGCATCCTGGTCAAGGTGGACGACCCGAATAATAAGGTGAAGGACGGACCATGGTATGAATACGTGTTCAAGCTGAAATGAGAAATGGGTTCTTTGTCTTTCGTTCTTTGCTCCCGATCGCTCACAGATGAGATGAGCCCGCGACACGAATACTTTCCGGTGTTAATGGCCTCGTTCGCGACTGTTTAACCAGGAACAAGGAACCAGGAACAAATCACTCTTGATTTAAACCCCGGTGCTCCCATGATCATTCAACCTGCCGCCAAATTCATCTTCTCGATTCGGAATCGCGCCGCGCGAAGCCCGCGTGGCTCGGTGCTGATCATCGTCATCGTCCTGCTGCTGCTGCTGGCGATCCTGGGCACGGCGTATCTGGCGACCTCACGGGCGGACCGGATCACCTCGGCGCAGAGCCTGCTGAACGCCCAGGCCGACGCCCAGCTCGAAGGAATCGCCAACGCGGTCAGCGCAACGATCATGGATGATTTGAATGATGCGACGGCGCCGCCGGCAGGGCCGCTGCTTCGTGGGCCCGATACTTTGAATTATCGAGGTCAGTTTTCCGCTACTGCAACGGCATTCTATAAGCTGAACGACGTCGTCAACGATCCCGCTAACCCGTCAGCATTTTACGTCTACGTCAATCCGACACCAATGAACGGAACGGTCGCGCTGCTCTATCCGCCGCCCGCGCCACCGACTGTTTACTGGTTGCCTGTGAACCGTGACGCAGTCACCGGTCCGGGCTTTCAACCGTGGGTGGCGTCTCGAATTCCGTCGGTCCCGACGCTGGGCAATCCGGCCGCTTTTACCTCGAATGCACCATATTGGCCCAATATTTCGCAGACGCTGACCGCGACAACTCCACTGTCCGTAATCGGAACCCCCTTCGAATCCCCGGACGGAACAACGGTCGCCTTTCCATCGCCCGAGGCGCCTTATCAAGGGTTTTCCACGAACGCTTCGGGAAACGCGCAATTGTACCCGTATTTTGGCGCGATCGGGGGCACGGCAGTCCCCACGTTGTCGGCCACGCCCCCAAACGGCACCCCGCCCGCTCTTCCCCTCGCTGCCACCTTCATCGCCGCCGACGCCGACGGCGACGGCATCGCCGATTCGCTCCTCTTCCGAATCCCCGGCGATTACTCCGATGATCTGACCTGGTACGCCGCCATTCGCATCGTCGACAACAACGCGGCGATTAACGCCAACACGGCCTGGAGCCGCGACCAGGACTACACTCTCAATAGCAATGGCTCCAACCCGTCAACCTACAATGAAGTGGCACTCCCCAACTGGGGGTTTTTCCCTTCCGATGTCGGCCTCCTTGAGCTGTTGCAAGCGGCGGACACTACGGGCGGCGCTCCAAACGACATCCGACTGGCGTTTAATCAGCATCGATTCGGCGACACGGTGGACAACATCCCCATCGCCGACTCTCTGTCGACAAATTTGAACGCGGCGATTCCCGATCTGCCCTACGATGAAACAGGTTTTCTCCCGGGCGCGTATCCCGCGCCGCCCGCCCAGCCTCCAACGGCAGCCACCGCATTTCCAGCCAGTCTCGAACGAATCGATTTCGGTTTCATCAGCGAGGGCGATGCTCTCTACCATCAGTTTTCCCGCCGAATCGATAATCCGGGATTTAACATTTTTAATACGACATCAAATACTTACACTCGATATCAGGCATTGCCCGCGAGCGACGCGGCGGCGCTGGCGTCCCATTTCTGTCTCGCAAACACCAGTGGGGAACAGTCTCTCATCGAAAAGCTGCTGCCCAATTCACTCTTGGCCGGCGGCACCCCGTTCGGCGACCCGGTCGCCTGGTACAACGCGAATTTTAATTTTCCCGCCGCGCCAGCGGCCAACACACTCCCAATTCGCCCCTTGCTCGTGACGCGCAACCCCGTCACCAATTATATTGCGCCCAAGTACAGTCCGTCGCATCCCGGCGAGCCGATGAACTTTCTTATGTTGCCTTACGGCATCGGTGATGATTACAACATTCTGGCGCCTCCTCCCACTTCATATAACCATTTCAGAGGAAACTGGAACAATGCAATCACGTACAACCTGAACGACATTGTCGTTTTTGCGCCAGGCAACTTTCCGGCGCCCTATACCGCCATCAGCGCCCCGCCGACACCGACCGCTCCGGGGTACACCTATATCTGCGTGTCGACGGTCAATGTGGGAGTGCCTCCTGAAACGTTGGCGGCAGGCACCGGAGACCCGACGTTCAACTCAAACGTTTGGCAACTCCAGCCCTGGTCGCAGCACCCCGCCAAAGCCAACGTCAATACCGCGACGTTTCGTGAGCTTTTCCGCGCGTATTGGCTGGCGATGTCGGGGCCTACCGGTGAGCAAACGCCTTTTGGATACACCGCTCTTGATCTGGACGCGTATGATAACCGCCCCTACAACGCGGCAACGGTTACGGGAAATCCTCAAGGCATGTTCCGGTCCCAGCTGCGCGACCCCACCGCCGCCAACAACACTGCCAATGTTACTCTAATGGCTACCACGGCAAATGCCTTTGGTGTTACGAACACCAATGCCATGCTGCTGCGAGCGGCCATCGCGGCGGTCAACGCGATGGGCTTGCGGGATGAGTCGCAGAATGTCATCAGTCGTACGGTAGGACTACAAGCAACGGTCAACATTGGAGGAACGCCGACACTTGAAAACGTCGAGGCACGCGTCTTCAGTTCCGTGCCTGAGCCGATTATCAGTGAGGTCTTCGCAGATAACGACAACGGTTCGACCGATCCAAACGCTGGTGGCCACACGAATCCGAGCGGTTACGTCGCCGTGGAAATCTACAATCCCTATCCCTTTACCATGTCCCTTGCGGGTTGGCAGTTGGGTGTCGTTAATCGCGGCGCCACCGGGACATATCCCAACCTGAACTTTCAGGCCCAAGGCAGCGCCACGGTCGACGGGGTCGGCCCTCATCTGGTGCCGCTCAATAATATAATCACCGACCCCGCCGCCCCCGTGGCTGTCGTTGCCGCATTTGCGCCCACGGTCGATAAGGTGCTCATTCCACCGTATGGATATGCGCTGCTGGAGAATTACTCTGGTGGAGCCCCATTTGTTGGCGCACCGCCTGCGCCGCCGGGCGTTGCAAATCCCAGCGGCGCTGTGCTGACGACCTTGGCAACACCTAACGATGCGCAGTATCGACCGATCAGCTCTGGCATCGCGGGATCGGGAGTTTATGCGGGCAATGCGGTCCTCGCGACCGCAACCCCGGCCCTCCCCTACGCCCACAGCAATACCGTCGATGTTTGGGTCACTGGCCTGCAAGATGTTCTGGCTTCTGCCACACCCAATAGTGGTGGTGAGCTAGTGCTGCTTCGAATGCGCCGTGCCGATGGAGCCTTCTCGTCATCTACGGACCCCCTAAATACATTTACTGAGTTCAACACGACGACAGCAGCCCCCAATTTATACGAATTGGTACCAGTCGATTCCTACGACTTTACAGGAATCACGCAAACCGCCGCACCTGGCATCGTCTATAGCTATGTTCGCCCGAAAGACGTTGGCGCTGTGGATGAATTGTTTAAAGGCACATATCCGGGGAAATATGATGCTACCCCATCCGCAGGTCCTGGTCTTCCTCAATCACGTCATCGCGGCACACTACTTCCGATATCGCCACCACCAGTCGTAATTGTACCAGCGAACCCGGCTATGGCGTCGTTTAGTAGTTACTCGGCCGGAACTTACACCGATCTTTTCCCGCCCGTCCAAATCTCCAATACGGACACTGCGGGAAAGCGAATCCCTAATCCGGTAGTCGCCTTTGGCGGCGCGGCGGCGGCTAATCCTCAGAAATATCCGTTCGGCGCCTTCGCCCGCAACGGGGACATGCTCGATGTCCCCTTCGTGGGAGCTTATCGCATTCGAATCAGCGGTCCTACGAATATCCAAGTAGGCACGGCCAATTTCCTGGAATTGAACTCGCTTCCAATGGACTGCGCCATGGCGGCGCTGGACGACGGGGCTGCCGTTGGGACTTCGATCGACACCATCGAGCAGATCGGCCGCTTTTGCCCGTTGATGGCTCAACCTTTAACAGCAACGTTTCCGACAAATCTGTCGACCGGTATTTACGCGGATCCGTGTTTCTGGACTCGTAATCTCTTTAACTATCTGACCGTGCAATCCAACAATGACGACTATCTGCCCAATTTCGACCCCGGCCCCAACGATTTGACGGCGCCTGCGGCCGCGTCGGTGACGAAGTACCCGCCGGGATCGGCAGCCCCCCTTGCGACTCCGCCGAGCCCCGTATTCAACGCCGACGCTACTGCCAATACCCAGACCAGCCAGGACAACGTGGGCGTTGACGGTCTGATTAATATCAATACGGCATCATGGAAGGTCCTGAGCATGCTGCCGCTGGTGCCCAATCCGGTGAATTATCCCACTCCCGCAACTTATACAGCCAATTATGCTGCAATGGTCACGGACAACGAAAACCTGGCGAAACTCATCGTCACTTGGCGCGACGGGATACCCGGTGACATCAATCACCCTTCGCACGGGCCGTTCCTTTCTATCTACGATTTGAATCAGGTCGTCGAGACTGCCGCTGGGCCCAACTTGGGCAAAGGGTTCCAAAACGCGTACGGGCACCAGTTCCTGACCTACAGCGCGCCTTCTTCAGCGGTCGGGGCGATGACGCCGGCCGATCCACTGTTTCCAAACATTACATCCCCCACACCGGCAACCAGCCCTGTTTCACAGGATTACCAGTGGGACTTCCTGACGCTCAATCGCGTCAGCAACCTAATCACAACACGTTCGGATAATTTCACCGTCTACGTGGTCGTCGAAGGATGGCAAAACGCCGTGCTTCCAGGACAACCGGCCTATGTCGCCGGCAATCCGAATCCGCCGCAAATGAAAGTGCTGAGGCGGTTCGCCTTTATCGCCGACCGCAGCGCGATCAACAGCGATCTGACTTCGAGGTTCCTCAAAACCATCACGGTGCCGAGCAATTGATGGAACAGGGCGGGAAATTCATTTCGGCTGAGCCGCCAGGAATTTGCGAATTCTGGCGGCTAGGTCGGACTGCGATTTGGCTTCGTCGGGCCTTTGCATGTCGTTGAGCAGTGCCGCGTATTTGTCCAAAATGTCGGCGGCTTCGATGCTGTCGATGCCCAGGCTCTTTTTCACGTTGTCCAGGGCCCGCTTGTAGAGGGGCTCGGCTTGGTCATATTTTCGCTCGGCGCGGAGCGTGTCGGCCAAACCGAGCAGGCGCGGCCTCAGATCGGATTGATCGGGGTTCAGGTATTTTTCGCCAATCGCCAGCGAGCGCCGATACGCGGCCTCCGCCTGTTCGAGATGGCCCCAGGCAAGGCAGGTTTGCCCAAGATTGTCCAGGCAAATCGAGACATCCAATTGCGCGTCGAGGACGTCCCCGTCGGGCCCCAGGCCCTTCAGCTTGGCTTCCCGCAGAGCGATCGCGCGATTGGTGGCGAGTTCGGCCCGATCGTATTTGCCCCAGGCGCGGTAGAAATCCGCCTGCGTCAGCAACTCGACCGCGAGCCAATCCGGATCGATTTTCTCCGCCAAGGCGATGTCCTGCTGGAAAAGGGGTTCGGCCTCGGCGAATTTTTTCTGTTCCTGATAGATCTTACCCAGATTTCGCGTCCACATGCTGACGTCGTGAATATCGCGATGGGGAGCGTCCTGGACGATTTTCAGGATGCGCTCAAAGATCGCCGCGACCTGGTCATTTTGGTGGGCAAAGAAGTAATAATAGTTGGCCATGCTCGAGAGGGGATGCACCAGCGCGGGGCTGTCGGGCCCGGCGGCCTTCTCGCAACTGGCAACAGCGTCCTTGAACGTCTGCTCCGCCAGATCCTTCTTCCTTTCAAAAAGATAGATCTCCGCCCTGAGAACCTGGCTGTAGGAGAAGCGTGTATCGTTGGGGCCAAACGTGCCGGCCATTTTCAGCGCTTCATCGCAGAGCCGGATGGAATCGTCCAATCGATTCCGCTTGAGAGACTGGCGGGAAGCATCCATCAACTGGCCCCAATTCATGCCGGCGCCGGGATCAGCGATCGCGACGGGTCGCGTAGAGGGAGGAGGGGGGCGCGTCCGCGTCATGCGCCCGGCGACGAAGGCGGACAAAAAGTAAATCCCGACCAGAAGAAGGGTTGTGCGTATAACCGCAACAGCTCGAGAGTTCATCGGCATGATGTGGGAGGAGGATCAGAGGAGGCGGCCGTTGGAACCTGGAAAGATAACTGGGGACGGGCCGCGCGGCCCGTCCCCATCGAGAGAGCAAATCGTGCTTATGAATCAGAAGGAGCAGCTATTGACGCCGTACCAACTGCTGCCGCCAAATTCTTCAAAGCCATATCCGATCGGGCCGACATTGCCGTCGCTCAGATGGTGGTTGTTCACCAGCCATTGCATGATAGCGCCGATATTGCAGCTGCCGCTGCCCGTCTGGCTGGTGCGCAAGAACGACCAGGGCCCACCAGGCTGATAGACGTTATAGTTGGTGCCGCCGATCGTGGCATTGGTGTAGTAGCTTCCCCAGGGGCCGACGCCGCTGCTCCAGTTTGTCCAGATCATCACTTCGTTGGGCACCCAGATGTCAAAGGAATAATCATAATATCCGGAGCCCCACCAGTTGTTCCAATTGCCGGTCCAGTTGCCGGTCTGTGACATCCTTTGGTTGCGGGTGTATGCGGCGTTGGGATAGGCCTGGACGCCGTGGCCGGTGGGTTGGTTGGAGTTCACCCAAAAGTGGGGCGCGTTAGCGCTGTTGGTGTCCACGTAAAGAGTCTGGGTGGCGTAATTGCCGCCCCAGCCGTCTTGATAAATCGTGTACTTGCCCAAGTTGTAGGTAGCCCATTGAGCGGTTGAGGACCAGGTCGCGCCGCTTGCCGCCCCGGCCAGCGCGGCAATGGCGATCAAGGGAATGATTGGACGACGCCAGAATGATGAAGACATGCGGTATCTCCTGATGGGTCGCTGAAATGTGCACCACGACCGCGGAAACACGCCAAAATGAGGATAAACAGGCAACGGGCATCCAGAACAGCGCGGCCTACGTTTGCTCGCTGGCAACATGTGTTGCCAATGCGACTCAAGGATACCTGGCCTTCATGGCAAAACCTCGGCAAACTCGGGGCAGCACATGGAGCTTACCGTTCAGGTATGATCGAACTTCTCTGCCGCGCATCGCACTGATGTGTCCGAACGCCCAAAGCCTCGTATTTTCGGCGTATCGGCCTGATGGGAAGTTCCTAGCAACCCTTGAATAGGAACCTCGCTCCGCCTACATCGCACCACGCGATGTGACTTAATGCCTTATACCTTTCAACCCGAAATCCATGGTTGACTATCTTTATCAAAAATATTGATTGGTTTAGTTAATTGGCCCAGCCCGCCTCGTGACGCGGGAGCCGAGAATATGGGGGCTCGGACGGAGGAAAAGGACTTCATGAAAACGTGTGATACTTTCGTGATATTGCATTGATTTTTCGCGATTTATTTTACGCCTGCCACAAACGCCTGGATATCCCGGGTCAACTGGGCCTGTGAGGGCGGGTCGTGATAGATCATGTGGCCGCTGTGGTAGAACGTCTGCGTGACGTTCCCCTGGAGGCGGTTGGTCAGGTCCAGATGATCGACGGTGAATTTCGCGGCCTGGTACGGGGTGGCCAGGTCTTCGTAGCCGGCGGCGACGAGCACGCGCAGGCCGGGGTTGTCGACCATGGCCGTGCGAAGTGAATCGATGACGTCCAGGTATCCGGTGCCTTTGCTTGCACCGCGGCGGCCAAAATCCCACGGCTGGACGGCGCCGGTCAATACCTCATAAGGGAGGTCCGATTCGAAGTGCAATTGATCGCGGATGTACTGGTTAAACGTCGCGTTATAGAGGGGAAAATAAAGCGAAAAAGCAGGGTCGTACTGCGGGTCTTCGGAGCCGGGATCGGTGTCGATGGCGGTAAGACGCGCGTCGAAGCGGCCCAGGACCAGCCGCTGATCGGCGAGCAGGTGTTTGCGAAACATCTCGGGGGAGATGCGCAGATTGGCCTTGTCGATCAGATCGGGAGAAAGGCCGGTGTAATGGGAGAGGCGCTCGACGACCCTGGCGCGGACATCCTTGGCGAGATTTCCGCCGCGGGCCAGGGCCGTCAGGTAATCGTTCATCGCGTATTGGCCGACTTCATCGAGCAGCTTGGCGGGATCCGGGGCCTGCGTTTTATGGTGGTAGAGAGCGATGGCGGCGAAGGAAGGGAGATAGAGCGCGTAAGGCAGATCGTTGGCGTCGCTGGGGGAGAGAGTTTGAAAATCGAGAACGCTGGAGATGAGGATGATCCCGTTGACGTCGATCCCCCACCGCTGCAGGAGCTGATTGGAGAGGCCGGCAGCGCGGGTGGTGCCGTAGCTTTCACCGGCGAGGAATTTGGGGCTCAACCAGCGGCGATAGCGGGTGAGGTAGAGGCGAATGAAATCGCCGACGGAATTGATGTCCTGATCGACGCCGAAGAATTCGTCGCCCTTTCGCCCCTCGGCGGGCCGGCTGAATCCAGTGCCGACAGGATCGATGAAGACCAGGTCGGTGAACGTCAGCCAGGTCATGTCGTTTTCAATGAGCCGATGCGGCGGCGGGCCGGGGATTCCATCGGGGCCCAGGGCAACGCGCCAGGGCCCGACGGTGCCCAGTTGGAGCCAGACGGCGGCAGCGCCGGGGCCGCCGTTGAAGACAAAGGTGATGGGCCGAGTTGTGTCGTCGGTCGAAGCGGCGCCGCCTGAGGCGTCCGCGGGCCGATCCATGGTGTAGGCAACGAAAAACATATTGGCCAGCGGCTTGGCCTGATTGTCTTTCATGAGAATGGTGCCGGCGGTGGCGGTGTAATCGAGCTTGGCGCCGCCGACGGTGATCGAGTGATGGGTCGTGGAGAGTTTGTCGTCGCCGGAGGCCTGGCGCGAGGTCGGTGAGGAGGCGTCGGCCGCGCGGGAGGTGGGGACAGGATCATCGCCTTTGGCCCAGGGAGCTGCCAGCATTGCCAGGGTTATCATCGCAATCAGCATTCGCATGGAGGGGTCCTCGTTTTTCCTTGGAGTCGTTTTTCAGAGCATCACATGATAACCGCTGGCGTCGGCTTGGGCACTTGGTACAGTGCCGGGCCGCATGATGGTTGCCACCACAATTGCCGATGCCCGCGCGCAGCGCCGTTCGATGGGGCGTATGGCGCTAATTCCGACGATGGGCGCGTTGCACGTGGGGCATCTTTCGCTGATCGACGCCGCCCGCAAGCACGCCGACCGGGTGGCAGTGAGCATTTTTGTGAATCCGACTCAGTTCGGGCCGCGCGAGGATTTTCAGAAATATCCCAGGCCGGTCGAGCAGGATTTGGCCAAGTGCCGGGACGCGGGGGTGGACCTAGTCTTCAATCCGTCGACGGAGGAGATGTACCCAACTCGGCCAGGGACAGAGAACAGCTCGGCTGATGAAGGGATAACAGTCGATCTGACGGCGCTGAGCGGGATTCTCGAGGGGCGCGTGCGGCCCAATCATTTCAAAGGAGTCTGCCAGGTCGTGGCCAAGCTGTTTAATATCCTCACTCCCGACGTCGCGTGTTTCGGGGAAAAGGATTACCAGCAGCTTCGGATCATCAGTGCGATGACCGAGGCGCTGGATTGGCCGATTCAGATCGTGCCCTGCCCGACGATCCGCGATCCCGATGGAATGGCGCTGAGCAGCCGCAATCAATCTCTCTCGGCGGCGGAACGGCAGCGGGGTTTGTCGATCAACCGGGCTCTTTTCACGGCCAAGGATCTGTTCGACAAAGGGGCCAAGCAGACCAACCGGCTGATCGCGACGATGCAGCACATTCTGCTGGATGGGGGGAACCAGGGGCGCGTGCCGCTGCTGATCGACTACGTCGCGGCGGTTGACGCGATGACGCTGCGGAATGTCGAAGTGGTCGAACGGCCGGCTGTGTTGGCAATTGCCGCGCGCGTCGGAGCGACACGATTGATTGATAATGTGATTTTGCGGCCGTGAGCACTCGCTCAGAGCCACCTCAGCAGAAGCATAAACGCCACGTTGATAACAAAAATGACTCCAACGCAATACCAAGTGTCGCTTTCGTCGAGGTCGAAGAACGCGCCGAGAAGGGCGAAATAGAGAGCGAATTCCCCGATCAGGCCGACCACCACGCCCAGGCCGCAGGGGACAAATTTGAGCAGCGGGTAGGCGAGATCGACCACAGCGGGAGGCCCGATCGAAATCGCGGAGAGTTTGAGAATGACGATCCAGATCGGGCCCAGGAGAATTCCGCGGAACTTTACGGCCAGGAACAGTGCGAGCAGCATGCTGACAATTCCGCCGAGCAATTGGAGGCCGACGAAGTTGGCGGCTATCAGCGGATCGCGGAGACGGATCAGGCCCGCGATGATTTCGACCACGACGCCGCCGCACAGCAATGCCAGCGGCGCGTATTTGTTCATGACCAGATCTTCGTTGGACCGTACGGTCGGGGCTTTGGGGGTTTCGTATTGGATGGTCGGATCGGGCGGTGCGAGCTGCGCGATGGGAGGCAGCTCGGGCTCGGGGACGAGATCGTAGGTGATTTTGGCTTCAGATTCGTTGAGGGGGCATTGAACTTTTTCGCCGCAGGCGCAGCGGAATTCGCGGCCGGCCAAGGCCGCTTTCCATTTGTAGCGCCGGCCGCAAGCGTCGCATTGAAATTGGGGGATTTCCGGATTGCCCATGAGCGCCTGCCGAGAGAAATCATCCGCGACGAGACACTCCGCCGCTATTCCAATTGACGGAGACGATTGTAAGTCCTATCAGGGTCGAGATTTGGACCGCCCTGACAAGGCCGGGTTTATCCCCTACAATTGATCGTCCCATGCTTTTGAAGCTGTTAAAGATCAAGATTCACCGGGCGACGGTCACGATGACCGACGCCGACTATCACGGGAGCATCACGATCGACCGCGACCTCTTGGCTGCCGGCGGGCTGGCGCCCAATGAGGCGGTTGTCGTGGCGGATTGTGAAAACGGCAACCGTTTTGAGACCTATGTCATTCCCGGCGAACGAGGAAGTGGAGTGATTGGAATCAACGGCGCGGCCGCGCGGCTTTCGCAGGTGGGCAACCGGGTGATCATCATGGCCTACGTGCTGGCCACGCCGCAGGAGGCGGAAACGCACATCTCCCGCACGGTGATCGTGGATGAGAAAAACCGGGCAGTGCGCACGATTACGCAGGCGACGAGCGCGTCCTAGCATTTTCGCGAGGCTCTAGCGATGCTCCCGGTACTTTTCCGCTTTCATCTGTTCGGCCACGAAATTCCGATTTTCAGTTACGGCATGATGCTGGTGGCGGCGTTTTTCGCCTGCCTGAAAACGGGCCAATGGCTGGGCCGCCGCGTCGGCATCGCACCCGAGCATTTCGCCAACGCGGTTTTGCTCGCGCTATTCACGGGGCTGCTGGGCGCGCGCCTTTCCCATGTCCTGGAAAACATCCACGATTTCACCCGACCCGATCTTTCTGTCTTGCAAAACCTGATCAATGCGCTGAATGTTCGCGCCGGCGGTTTGACGTTTTACGGCGGGCTGCTGCTGGCGACGCCCTGCTGCATTCTGTACGCGCGCTATCATCGAATTCCCATTTTGGCCGGCATGGATGTCGTCGCACCATTGGTCATGATTGGGCTGGGTTTGGGCAGGATCGGTTGTTTTCTCAATGGCTGCTGTTACGGCGAGCAGAGCGACCTGCCGTGGGCTGTGCGGTTTCCGTATTGTAGCGACGTCTATCTGGCGCAGATGAGCCAGGGGAAATTGGCTCCCCCACCACAACTTTTGACGAATCTCAATGGCCAATGGAAGCTGATCGCTCCGGGATCATCGGAGATGCGGACCGATCCATCGCTTGAGCAGTTGGCCGCGCAATCCAAATCACTGCCCGTCCAGCCCGCGCAGTTGTACAGCGCGTTGACCGCGTTTTTGTTGGCGGGATTGCTCATTGCCTATCTGACATTGCCGCACGTAAGCGGGCACGTATTTGCGATGATGCTGATGCTCGAGGGATTCTCGCGGTATGTGCTGGAGCTGCTGCGCGTGGAGCCGCCGGTCTGGACGCCGCATCTGGCGGGTCATGCCTGGCATTTCAGCTTGAGCATGATCCTCGGCCTGCAAATGGTTGCGGCCGGCGCGATGATGTGGATCGCCGTCGCGCATGGAAAAACCGGGTTGTCGACTCAGCCGCAAAACACCGCAACCTATTCGTGAACGGTCGAATGAAGTGATTTACGATAAGCCAACGGGGATACTCCGGTGCTGGCGCGAAAAAAGTGGGAGAGCGCGGAGACTGACGCGAAGCCATTCGCCGAGGCGATATCAAACAGCGCCCTGCGAGGCTGCTCCAACGATCGTTTAATCGAATCGAGGCGGATTCGCTTGATTTCGTCCCAGGGCGATCGCCCCATGAGAACACGAAATCGGCGCTCCAATGTGCTGCGGGAAACCTGGAGATGGTCCAGAACGTCCTCCACCGTGATCCCTTCACAGGCACGCCGACGAATGAACATCAACGCTTCGGCGAAATCCGCGTCCTGATACACGTGGGCGGACGTGGATTCCCGCTCGATGACGCGATCGGGCCTCAGCCAGCAAATCTCGCCAACTTTGCTTGTCCCGGAGAATTGTTGATCCAGCAGCCGCGCCGCTTCAAAGCCGGCGCGAAAGCGCTCGATGCTGATCGATGAGAGGGGCGGCTCTGCTGAAAAACACGACGTAATTCGGTCGTCCACGCCAACGACAGCAAGGCGCGATGGAATGACCCATCCCTTGCTTTCAGCGACTTCGATCACCACTTCCCCCACCATATCGTTGCAGCACATGACGCCCAGCGGATGGGGAACCTGGCTTATCTGCGCCGCGACCCACCGATGCGTCAGCATTTCCTCCCAAACGGATGCCAAGGCCACATGGTGGATGGCGCCCACTTTACGACACGCTTCGCCCAGTCCTTCGCTTCGTTCCCGACTCCGAGGATGATCGGATCCGAGGTAAATTAGCCGTTTGAACCCGCGCTCCAGTAAATGCTCCGCCGCCAAGCGGCCGATATGACGTTGATCCAGACAAACCTGTGGATAAGGCCGGTCGGTACTCGGCATAAAATGGTCAACAATATGCACGATCCGTACCTCTCGCCGTTGCAGCATCTGCATTAATTTTGGATCTTCGTGCCGGACAATGACGCCATCAAACCGCGTTTTCTGTAGCCGTCGGACGATACTCAAAGGCACCGGCAAATGAACGGGAGCCTCGGCGATAACGTTTCGAAGTCGCCAAGCGCCCCCGGCCGGACGGAAATGGGTCACTCCGCGAAAAAAATCGAATGCCTCGGCGGGATCGTTGTTTTTGATGACAACGACACGCCGGGCATTAGAACTTCCGGGTGGTTCTGACATAATGGCTGCACTATATTCCACTGATGAAGGTAAACAAAAGATTTGACCATATACGACGAACGCCCCCCCCCATGCTCTAG
>CAZCKE010000045.1:0-15372 GCA_964499005.1 uncultured Tepidisphaeraceae bacterium | reverse complement strand
TTTATCATTACTGATTGAAACCACGGCCTCTGGCCGTGGACGCGTTTAGGCTCTGCCGTTCCGACGAGGACAACGTCTGCAAGAGAAAATAGGCTCTCCTTCCCGGAAGGCCCGTTGGGGCTGGAAGGAGAGCCATAGGCATGAATGGCAAAGCCAGTCCCATGTGAAGTGGGAATGCAAGTACCACGTTGTGATTGTACCCAAGTGTCGAAGGAAGTTGTTGTTCGGAAAGTTGAGGAATCAGGTCGGCCCGATTTTGAAAGAGTTGTGCCGACAGAAAGGAGTCGAATTGATCGAAGGGCACGTGATGCCGGATCACGTGCATATGTGTCTGTCGATCCCGCCCAAGTACAGTGTGGCGTTTGTGATCGGCTTCTTGAAGGGCAAGAGCGCGGTGCGGATTCACCGCCAGTCCGGCGAGAAGCGTGTTTTCGGGCTGCACTTCTGGGCAGTCGGTTATTGCGTGAGCACCGTCGGCCTGGACGAGGCAACGATCCGTGAATACATCCAGCAGCAGGAGAAACTGGAGACGGATCAAAACATGTTGGAGTTTGATTAACCATTAACACGGCCCCAACGGGGCCTTCCCTATGTGCCTGCCCCCAACGGGGGCATCCTACGCTTGACGCCCCGCTTGGCGGGGCTACCTGAAGCCACGCCCTATGGGCGTGGAGCCTCACTGACTGGCTTTCTGCGGTCCTTTGCAGCGCAGCCTGCCCACCCTATGACCCTAGAAGCCGATCCTCGCGGCGGCGGTCAAGAACTGTAAACTTCCGAGATGATAGCAATAAAAGAACGTTCCCGGCGGGGCTCGAACCTGCAACCTTCGGCTCCGGAGGCGAACGGTGGGAAACGCCAGTGGCTATGGGAACTACTTTGGGAAGCTTGAGTTAGAAGCGTTATCGCAAACAAACAGTCTGCTCCAACCGTCTGAATTTTACACGTTCTAGGCTGGTTTTCCAAATCTTCTCTGCCATTCTCTGCCACCTGTTTTCAATCGATTAGTCGATTTCAGGAAATATTTGAGACGGATTAGCATTGCCAGCACCGTGTCCGAACATGAACTTGCGACCCCTTGGTCCCGAAAGACCGGCTACATCACGCCAAAAAGCTCAGAAAAGCCTGTATTTCCACGGATTTTATGCCGGGTCGGACGATTTGCAAGTCTCCACATTGATTCGCGTTTTTCGCGTCCAATCGCGGAATCGGGAGACCGAAAACGGAAGAGTTCGAGCAGGTGATTGATGATCGAAGCGTTCACCATCCAAATCCTACCGCGTGTGTTAGGAAGCTTCTCGACTCGTCAGCCTACGGTTTCGCGCAATTCCGCACGCTTAAGGAGATAGCCGCCCGTAGCACATATTGACGCGAGGATGAGCCAATTCCGTTCGCTCGCCCCTTGGCAATATTTCAATTCCTCAAGCAACGTCTTTACTATTATCGTTTCTGCTCCTTTGCCAAACTTGACCCGGTATACATTCGGTATCGCGTTTTCATCCGCGAGGGGAGGACGAAGGGGCACGTCTTCTTGAGGCTTTACGCCATCGGCGTTTTCTTCTGGGACGGTTGATCTCAACCGAGCAAGCACAAGTGCGATCGCTAGGGCTCCGCCTCCGTCCAACTTTGCCGATGACTCGCCTATCGGAACAAAAACAGAATACCGATTACCGCTGACTTGCAACACGCACCACAGCATGCCAGGCCCGTCAGTCCGTAGAACAACATCCCGATCGCTTGCCTCAACTATTTCAGCACTGCGATCCATTCCGTCAAGTGCATGCAGGTCCGCTGATAACACGCGAACACCTTCTGACGCCGTCTTATCAAGCCGCCCGTCCGATTTTCTTGCGAACGCTGACAAGCGTAATCGAACGGAGCCGGCTCGGTCCGGAATCTCGCTACGATCTACACGCAGTAAGGAAGTTTCGTCGTCATTGTCGTCCGCAACATACCAGTCAGTCGAGGGCGCCGAGGTCCCGAGTCGCATTTCGTCAATTCGATTTTGAAGACTCAGTTCCGAGAAAAACACGGTAACAATGGAGTCTTCTGGCGAACGCCTCATTGCCGCGAAAACATCACCATTATCACGATCGCGAATAATCGGAGCCCATGAACTGTCCAAACCTTTGACGCCAGGCAGTGTTAAGCGAGTTGCAAGACGGCAGATCGCTAGTAGTTCGTCAACAGCCGATGCGTCCAATCGGGAATTTAGAAGTCGTCCGGCCTCCGTCATCATCCGAACATCGGAGTCTAGTTGATGGCTTCGCAGCCGATCAGAAACTGCTGCTAACAGAATTGTCAACAATCGTCGCCGACCGAGCCTGTAAAGACCTCGCTTCCGCCCTTCGTCTTGGATGAGGCGGTTGAATGCTGCCTGTAGGCCAGGCCCTTGCACTGGACCGACAGCCGTTGAACCTAACGCCATGAAGACATCGGAACTGTCAGGAGCTGTCTTGCCGCCTCGTGGCATCTCGCCACGCGTCGACGTGGACTTGTAGTAAACTCTTTGCATTCCCCCCCCAAGATTGTCGGCATCGGCGATGCCGACGAACATTGTTTCATGGTCTGGCTTGGCCAAGCGGCTGCGAAATTGAGCCGCATACTCCACCATGTCGTAGTACTGAATTGCGTCAAGGCTGTATGTCGAGCGGTCACGCAAATGGTCTATCGCCTGTTCTTCACCAGACGCAGATGGCCAAAGAAGATGTCCATCAAGTTCGATTCCGACTAAGGGGTGCCTTAAAGCCAGAGCGGTGCTCTTGGCGAGTAGTTCCGCAACCTCTGTTTTAGAGTCAAACATTTGCCAGCGCGTAAGCTGGCTCAATTCACTCGTACCTTTCATTTGAACAATTGACGAATCTTCTCCCATTGCATATTTGAGAAGTTCTTGTTCATCGGTGCGCAAATCTGGGGCCGCTCGCAATGTTTCCATTTCGTCCTGGGACATTAACAGCGTGTTGGCCCTGGAAGCGCGTTGCTCTTGTGAATTGCTGGCGCTTTCGGTCTTGTCCCAAGCCAACGAAATGTCCAGTAGAGGCGACGCGTCCCTTGGCCCCTGCACCAGAAAGCCGAGTTCTTTTGTAATTTCGCAGACTAGCGGCGAGTTCCCTACGATTGTAATACGATGGCGCGCAGTGGACCATTTTCGTAAAGCCTTGAGAGTCTGGCGTGCCGCATCGTTTAACTGCGGGATATCCGCAAGCCCCATAGGGATAGAAGCATCGATGATCACAGAGTTAATCGAGTCGTTCATCCAATTGTCCGTCCTCGATGCAACAGTCCATTTCTCCTTTGAAATGAAAGAGTCAACGACAATGCATGGCTCGGGCCATTCGTTCGCAAAACGGCGAACGAATGGTAACTCATCGTGGACTTCGACAAGGGCGTGGCGGCCATTTTTAATCTCCTCACTCGCTCTGTCCCACTCGTCGCCGCGTACGGACCCGCCGCCAAGCAGCCCTCGTAATGTCACCAGCGAAGTATGCGGAGCGTCAGTCAGTCGCAACACGCTAATGATATGAGATGTTGCATCGATATCGCGACGTATAGTGATCCCGTGCACCCGGGTCAGGTTCATGCCTTCAAGCAGGATGTCGTAAGTGGCAACAATAGGAACACGAGTACCGACTTGAAAGTTAACTCGAAACAGTCGGTCAGTTTGTGTTGGCAGCTCGAAGGTTAAATCTCCCGTCGAGCGAACGCGAATCTGACTAGGTTCCGCTGTTTCCTGATCGCAATCAATATCCAGCGAAAACTCCCGCGATCTAGACGCGGCTCCCAAACCCAACCTCATTCTGAGTGAAACGGTGGTCGCATCATCACTGCGAATCTGATCAATCACTGCGAAAGGCGCATCCGCATCCGGCGGCACAAACCGAACTGTCCACACACCAGATTGTGCAAGACGTCTATTAAGGCTCGGCATCTCATCCTTATCGCTGACCGAACCAGCCCCCAGCAACATGGCCAATGCTGGTCCTGAGGTTTGCTCGGTCCTCAAACGATCTTCAATTCGCGTAACTACATCTCTATAAGCAGGTGAGGCAAAATGTTCCGCATAGGTGCTTACGCCTGTCTTTCGAACTGCTTCTGTCAAGGAAGCCGCAAAGTCGGCGGAGGCGACATCATCGTCGATCGCAAGTATTACTTTGGGTGCAGTTGTTTCAGCAAAAGGCCAAGTAACACCGAGCGCACAGAAGCCGCTCGATAATGCGGCAGCCAGATATAGCAAAAGTGGGGCGCTCGATCGCCAACGATGTCGGAGCCTTTGGTGCAACGGTGCAGAACAGTCCAATGTCTTCATCTCGCACCTCGAAATTGGCGAGCCTTCGCTAAAAGCAGCGCGCAGCCTATTAACCAACCAATGGCGCGCGACACCCAGCTATGCAGCAGGCTGCGGTCGATGTCAAAATGACCTACCCACTCCCAAGGCGACACGTGGAACCATCCGCGGTTGTCGTAGAGTATAAGATCGTCGGCCGACTTGTACGCTGCTGATCGCCATTCTTGTGCGATTGCCTCGAAACGTAGTCGTGGTGCTATGCTGCGACCTCTTATGCCAAAAAGGTCGTACGGTTCGTCACTCTCTCTGGCAAGCGCAAGTCGCGGAAGCCCTAGTAAATCTGTCTGGTAGACGAGAAACGGCTCCATCGATAAATCCTGGCCGAGGGCCCACAGCACGGTGGTATTCGGTCCGCCCGCCGACGATTTCGCAAAACCCATCAGCAGGTTTGTGCTGAGCGACGGTTCAGAACCGGTGGTGGAGTATAATCGTACCCCGTACCATTTCGCTTCCACTTCCGTTTGATCTTCGGAAGGTCCAGAAAGGGCGGACACATCAAATCCCTCTTTGTCTGAAATCTTGAAGCCTGCGGCTTCCAGATTATGACGCTGGCGCACCAGTCCCCGAACATATAATTCGGTTGGAGGTAAGCGCCAATGTACGTTGCGACCGAAAGCCCTGAGTTCCACTTCGTCTGAGCCAGGCTCTGGGACAACCACCGTACCCGCGAAATCATGCGCCCCATTCTTACTCGGCTCGATTTCCCCCTTGAGCACTTGTAGGTTATCCATCTTATCTACGACTATGTAGCCGCCGTTTCCCTCTCGATTTAGCGCGGGACGGATTGCATCGAGGCCTTTTATTGCAGAAAACCATGTATTTGGGGCATTGTAGAATACGGGATCGACGCGGTGCGCATGTATTTCTAAACCGCTGGTTCCAAAGTAAGGCTTAAGCAAGCAGAGCGTATATAACACAATTAGTAATGTGGACAGCAGCGTCGAAAGTCCGCGAGGTCGAAGGCGTTTTCGCCTTGTAAAATCCGCAACCAAGGGAGGCAATCGAACAGGAGTGTCGACCCAAGCGAGTAAACACACTGGAAGTAAAGCACACACAAGCGTAGAAGCGTTGGGCAGCAAGGATGCCGCACTGGCCATGGCAAACACTGCGACGCCTGTCGTGTAGAACACCGCGAGATACACTAAGGTCCGGCAGAGCATCATTCATCACCACCGCCTAACAGCCCGCCCAGTTTGTGCGCAGCTGTTTTAAGCAGCCAATCGATATCATTAAATATCAAGCAAACCGGATTGACTCGTGCCGAGGTTTCCACGGATTGAGAGAGCGCGTCGATGTGCCTTCGCGTAACGGCACAGAGCGGCTCTGCCAACGTTCGCTGCCGACCCGCGTCATTTACAGACACTTGTGCTCTAGAACGCATTTCTCCGGCGCGGACGCACCAGACCAATACAAGCTCGTTGGTGCCGTAAAGACTGCGAGTCACGCACCTTGCAAACTCTGCAATCGACCAATGTCCTGAGGTAACGACTATTCGATGATGGGTCAGTTGTTGTGAGTCCAAACCTCCGTCCTCGCGAAACTGCCCGATCAGATCCGTCGGTCCGGGTGGCCTGCCGGCTGCAAGATTCATGTCCCCGACGTATACCTGGTGACCACCCCGGAGCGCCCCGAGGGCAACAACACTAGCAACGCCAAGGATTGGCACTTCATGCGAGTGCCTTACGGATGGACGTATCCATGCCGACACTGCGATATCCCCGGGCCGAGCTTCCTCATAGACGCGAACAAGGTCCACACCCTTAACACGGCTCATATGCCGATCGATTCGAGACGGTTCCATTCCTTCGACGAACGGCGCGTACCCTGCAAAGTCATCCGTCCGGTGTATGGCCGCGCGGCTTCGCGCTGCAACGTCGATCGGTTTCTTTCCGAGGCCCGACGCCAGAACAAACGCTTGTGACCCAGCGATGAACGAATAATGTCGCTTAGCGAAACGCATGAAGTGCCTGTTAACTCAGATTCGAGTCGAGAATCGCCGCAAGCTCCCGCATCCATTCGAGCTGGGTATGCGGCGCTTGCCACTCGTTCCCGATATACATGACGCGATGTGACAAAACGTATGGGGAAATTCGAAGAACATCATCTCGAGTAACGGTAATATCTCGAAGATCTGTATTCGCTGGCGAACGGCACCAGGCAACGGCAGCGGCAAGGTCCGCGAGCGCCAGACCACCGCGGAACTTGGCGCCGTCGCTGACGATGTCGTCAACATGAGTCCGCACGTCAGTAAGTGCGATTACGTCAGTCACGCCTTCGCGATCGGCAGCCCTCCGGCTGATGGTGGCTCGGAAGCTCGTCACGACGAGCGCGGCTATTCCGCGCGTACGAACCTTCGCTATTTTTCTTCTCAGATCCGGTAAACTTTTAAGCAAGTTTGAAGGCGCTGTTGCCTGCTCAACGCTTTCTCGCGCCGCTTCAATTCGGTTTAACAAAGTACGTTGGATAACTTTCGCGCCGTCGCGTTCGTCCTGTGTTGCATTTGGTCTGGAGGGTTCCGCAGGTGGTAACGATTTGATATGCTCTTCAAGCTCATTGAGTGCCGTCACCAAGCCGTCGGTTAGCGATGATTTCGTGACAGGGGTCCCGCGGAAAAAGAAGGCCGCCTCTCGCAGTGCGTGCTCCGCCTGCAATGATGCCGGTGTTAGTGGTTTAACCTTGGCGTCCGGAAGTGCCGAATAGGCCGCAGTGAGCTTAGTAATTTGTGGCGACAGTTTGGTATCATCAATTATCGTATTCTGGATCCATTGGTTCATGCCGTCGGCTGCAAGTTCAAAGGCTGTGGCAACTGCGCCTTCCGTCGCCTCCACGATTAAATCCTCATGCATTTTTGCATTTGGAAAGGGCATCACTAGCCGAACCATGAACCGATCCATCAAGGCTTCTGGCGAAGGAAACGTACCAACGTGCGATCCTGGATTCTGAGTGGCGACAACGAGGAATTCGCTGAGTGCTGCTCTGTCAGCTCGCACTGTTGTTGGGATCGACACTTCGTTCTCCGACATGGCCTGAAGTGCGACCGAAAGTGTGCGCGGTGGAATCCGATTGATTTCGTCTATGAATAGCTCTGCGGGTCTGTCGGGCACTGGAGCGTGAGCTCCCGCTGGCTGCTCAAATTTCAGGAGTGGTCCAGGAGCAAACCCGCTTCCAGACTCGCGACCAAGGAAATCCATGGGCGTAAGGTCTGGCGTTCCTTGAACGCGGACGACGGCATCCTTGCCTTGGTGCGGCAGCACACGAGCAAACGCCTTCGACAGTTCACTCTTTCCGGTACCCGCAGCGCCTTCAAGCAGAATGTGCCTATTCGGAGAACGTCGCTCACTAGGTTTCTTCGGATCAGCTCGATCGGGGGTTAACGCACAGAGAAACATTACACATAGCACATCCTCCAAGCCTTCGAAGCCCGTGTTTGCATAGTCAAAGGCCTTCTTCACATGCTCGGACCAATTTGTCGACGCACTACCGTCGCCTTCCAAATACACTACAAGATCTCGTGAATCCGGCCGAGACATGGATTACCTCAGTTACTCGGACTCTGGGATGCATAGAGCGGACGATAACCACGAGTCATGGTCAAAATTGCAAAACTGGCTGGAAAATATCCGGTCTGAGTTGAAGCCAACTTTTCGCACATCTTTTTATGCCATGCCACCGCTGCCCCTCCCTCAACAACCAGGTCCTGAAACCCTGTTGCCGCGAACAGCTTTGCGACCGCAAACATCGTAAGGCTGTCGTCCGAACGCAGCTCACTACTCTTGTCAAAGAGCTGTGACAATACATATCGCAAGCCGGCATCAATCAGCCTGTCGATATGCCCAGCGGCGTCGTCTGTTGTCGACAAGTTGCAGTATCGCCCAGCGGCCACGCGTAATGTGCCGCCACTGATCTGCCATCTCCCATCCGATGATGCCCCGTCTTTCACGAGCTTCCATTTGTATTGACTTCCGACCTCGTGCATCCCGTGTGCGTCGCAAAAGACCAATAGTCGATTCAACAATTGTGCCGACACAACTAATGTGTAAACTCCGCTCGCATCTTCATACACTGAGTCGCTATACCCTGCGTATTTCAGCATCGAATCTTGTGCAGCGGCGCCATCCCAGCGCCATTTCGCCTGCTTGTCACCAGTTTTGGGATCAAAGCGATAGCTTACGCGTAACTGGCTTGGAGCATGCTCGCTCTCATTGACGGCGACTTGTTCCACGTATTTCTTGCTGGCGGAATTGGCGGGTGTCGATAAACCTGAACTGACCAGCACCGCGTGAGTGAGTACGTCCGCGAGTCGGTCGTATAGTCGCAACAAGGAATCCGGGCTCAACGCTTCCCGATCTGTAGTTGTTGCATTCACCCGTGATCTCGCCCACAAATCATTAAGAAGCCCCAAGTCGAAAGCGCTTTGAATGCCCATCATGATCATCGCATCGACTCCGTTATCGGGACCGGCATTCCATTGCGTGTAGCTAGACAATCGTCCGGGGTGCAAGGTTGAATGATTATCAATCTGCCCGATGGCATTACTGAGGGTCTGCGTTTCGGATATAGTTGTCGCGGTGCCGTCGTTTACGACGAGTCTTATCAGTTGGATCGTCATGCACTGTGCATACTTGTCCGGCAACTGTTGAGCTTCTCCTGCGATCGGATCTCGGCTGGTTGCCGGGTCTGCCTTTATTGACTGGCCAATTCCCAAAGTCCACTGCTCGAACCCCACCATCGACATGCCGATTTGGTAGCGATGGTCTCCTTTTTGTGCGTCCTTTGCCCAATCGGTCGGACTGACCGCGATAATTGGCGTGAGGTCACGACGTGCTCTAATATAACGATTTGCGTGTGCCGCAGCTAAAAAGCGAACAGCCTGTGCACCTATGTCGTCATGTCCGGCTACCGTTTCCGCAGAAACCCGATTGGCGAGGGCGACAATCTGCTCGACGTTCTTCGGTTCATTCTTCGGTTCATTCAGCCATGGTTCAACATTGATCCACGTCGACCAATCGGTCTGCGCTTCTGCTCGCAGTGGGCAAAACCAAAGCAAACAGGCGACGATGGCGACAATGAACGCTTTCATTTCGGCCTACTCTCGCTTCTCAGATGCGCGACCCTGAGTGGGTTGGCCTTGAAGCGCAAGATCTCTGAGATTCCCATACCTCCCCCAATCTACTCCATCGACACCCAATCGCCGGATCAACTCTTGGGCAATTTGAAGTTGCTCCTTGACGTCGCCCTCGGCGCCGGCTCGCTTCAATGCATCCGCAAAGCTCTCTGGACGGTTCGCGGCGTCATCAGCCTGTTGCAGAACAGTTTGATCCATTGGTGCGCTGCCGAATGGGTTTGGAAGCGCCCATCCGTTGCCGCCATTGGGACCTGCCCAAAGGAGCATGAAACCGGCCGAACACTTGTCACTCTGCGTATTCTTGGCATCTTCCGTTCCGCCCTTATCTAAGAGATCTTTCAACGACACGAGCGCAGCCTTGAATTTTTCCAAATGAGCTTTGTACGCGTTTTCGGCGGCGACTGCGGCATCGCTCTTTGATTTGTCCGTAGCGTTTGGTGTAGTATTCACAGTAGCTTGAGTATTCAGTGCCGCCTTAAGAGCATTCCCGGCATCCGAATCAACTCGGTTGAAAAACGAGTCGCGTTTATCTGTGCTCCATTGCGCTCCATAGGTACCGGCTTTAAAGTCCTTTTGATCTCCCACCGCTTTGGCCGCCGCTTGTATCCTTTCGTCTACTGCGGCCATAATTGAGTCGAGACACTCAACATGTCTCTGATGCCCCGCCTTGAGCAGGTTTGCCAATATCTTGGTACCCTCCGAATGGACACGCGTGATAGGATTTGGCTTCAAGCCCTTCCAGTCTTGCTCTATTCTCGCGCGCAGTGTCGTATTGTCTCCCGTCTTTTCCCATGTCGTAAGACTTGCCGGAAATGCCTGCCACACGCGGAGGTCCAGCATTTCCCAAGCCTTATCATTAAGCGCGTCCCATGCTTTCGACGCGAGACCTTCTTCCGAATCGGCAAAGACAAGTTCCTTCACTTCGACTGCCAAAGGCAGACCTAATGCGTTGTCAATTTGTCGAACTGCCTCATTCCGCGTTTCGCGAAGGGGAACAAACTGGACAACCCTGCCTCTATCTGTTTGGTTCAGGAGTTCACGTAAATCAACCAACATCTTTCGGGCGGTGACGTAATCCTCTAACAACTCATTCCGGGGTTGAGACGTCGCCGACTGCCGAGCGCGCGTAGTATCAGTTGAAGGACTGGTCGCTGGCATCGTAGAAGGCGACTTCGCGACCAAACTGCTACCGTTCCCATTTTCGCGTTGCAACGTCGCTATGATTATCTCATAGAGGCTATTGGCGTCTAACGCTCCATCCGCTTCGTTCACATCGTTCTTGGCTTCCTCAGTCAGACCAAGGGGCAGCGCCAAATACATACCGATCTGATCTGCCACCGATCTGTTGGATTTCCTTAGTTCCGCCTGGCGTTTCTGCAACGCGTCGACAAAGGCCTTCCGCTTTGTTGAGTATTGGGTGAGAACCTGTGGCAATAGGCCCGCCGTCTCAACGTCTGCAGCATCGGCCTTCACGGACGCGTGCATAAGTGCCGTGCGCCATACGTCGCCGGTTCCACGATTCAGGTCGGCTTGCCAAACGTCCAGTAAACCCTGGAGATGATCATCCCAAGCCATTCGCTGAAGGTCGTTCTTGAGCGACCCATTTGAAGACTCCGTACCTTGAACATAGTTCACGAGTGGATGCTGGGCGCGCTCCAAGCCTTGCGCCAGGATATTCGGCAAGTTCGAGGCTTCTCTGATTCGATCGTGCAAGCTAGTGAGGCCAAGTTCATTGGCCCGCCCGGCAAGTGGAAGTAGGTCCGTTTGCAGGGTCTGTTGCGCCTTTAGGCATGCGCTGTCCACAGCTCCAATATCCTGCTGCCAGATCGTCGTCTTGCTGATTTCCGATGATTTCTCCGAGTATGTGATCGCGAATCCTACAGGTCCACCAGCCTCCACAACCGTAATTCCGGGTGACCGAAGCGGGTACCGACCCGATCTCCAAAGTTCGTCGATTCTCTTCCGTAGTCCCGGCGGCAACTTTGCCACTTCATCTAGAGTGCGAGAAAGTGTGTCTTTCCAAAAGCCGAGATTTCCATTGAAATGTTGGTCGATTAGTAAGGCGAAGCTGTTCGGTCGACGATCGTCTAGCCGGAGGTCCCGTTGACTACTCCATGCATCGCGAAGATCAACCGAGAGCTGATTTGCACTCTCTTTCGCGGTGGTGTCGATGAGCAACTCAAATGACTTCTTGTTCGTGTCATACAACGCAGTGGTCTCTCGGAACCAGGTAATGGAGATGCACGCCAGCAAGAGAATTGGAACAGCGGCACTGCGAATGCGCCGAGTGGTCGTCGCCCAATCAATAGATTTCCCAGAGTCATCTGAGAATGATAGGGCACAAAAGTTCTTCCATCGCCTTCCTATAGTGATCGCAACGCTATTTCTCGGCTTCTTTGACGTCGGTGGCCGCATTGCACTTGTGCATTGACTCATCCAAGCGTCCCTGGCCGCGAGAAGCAGGGGGAAAGCGAATGCAACGAACCAGGATCCACAGATAACGCAGTAGAGAGTGAAAAAGCCCGTCGAGTCTAAGAATTGAGGTATCACATTCGGAGCGGTCTTTGAAGCGGAGAGATTAAATACTCCCTGGTCAATCCACCATAGGAAAAATAGCCAAACTGACAAAGCCAATAGAATGAACCAATACGAGATTTTAGATGACGCCACCTCATGCAAAGCAAATGCGAGAACAGTGGGGATAAGGAAATAAGTCACAAGCGCCCAACCGCTCTTCGAAACAAGAACCATAAATGCCACAAGCGATGCCGCGAGCAGCCAAGCGGAGATCCAAGAGAGGTCGCGATTTATCTGGTGCTGACGGGAGAAATCAGCGACAACCGTATCCTTGTACTGAGTGCATTGCTTAGTAAGCCTTTCAAGCTCCTCGTCTCTAACACCAGCGAACGACTGCTGTGACAAGTCCACCCGGCTATTCACAAGGTACGGACTCCGAGCAACGAAGCGTTGAACGGTCGACGCGAGGTGCTTGATCGGCCGATGAGTGAAAAGGACATTGAACGCGACAAAACAAAGTACCAGTAGCACCATTGCTAGAGGTAATAGCAACGTGACGACCTGACTAGGCGACTCGAACGGCACTATAAGATGCCTAACGGTCGCCGATGCGAATGCCAAGCCGACAGCCAGATAAATGGCAGACGAAAAGTGGATGTGCCGTTCCGCGGCTCGGTCAGCGGTATATCGATTGATACAACCAATCTCCAGAGCATCAATTGCTGTACGTACAAGCTGTTCTCGCTCAGCTCTCGTATTCATGTTTTCCCCCCGGTTGCAGCGTGCTGCAAGCCCTCGTGGAGACTAAGGGAGTAACAAAAGCGGCGATGAAGTCGCAGGAGTCGGATGGCGACTAGCACGGGCTGACGACAGCCAATCACAGAATGGCAAAAGACCCATGTCATGCAATAGTTCCATCACTACGATTGCGATTGGCGAATGCGGCCCGAGATATCACGATCGCTGCTTGACGCCCTGAACGTAAACCGCGTCGGTCCGGCCGTTGCGTTCGATCTGTGTCCTCTCCCCATCAATGCTAATAGTGATCTGAGGAGCGCCGGCTGGCATTTGCTTATTAAGTAGCGCGATGAGCGACTTCAATTCGTCGTTGCTAGCCTTTGAGGGGAGAGTGCTTGATATTGCCTTGATGATGGCCGCTTCCTGAAGCTTATCTTTTTGAAGCTGGAAAGCGTTCGGGTCAGACGGAATTTCATCAAATTTGACACCCGGTTTGGGTGCCGGAATAGGACAGACCGCCCCTTCGGAAGGTGGTAAATCACTTCCGAGTTGCCGCGCGCGCTCGAGGTCTTGCAATGCGGCCTGTCGCTCATCGGTCGTTCGCGCGTTGTCCCACTTGTGCTGTGCTTGATCGACTTGCTGTAACGCGCCGTCGATTCGTCCGAGTTTGGCTTGGGCGTCCTTTAGCGCCGCTCCATTGCCGCTCGCTTGGTCGGCCTTGACGATACCGTCTTGGCGGCTCCGTTTATCGTTGAGGTCGTTCTTCGCGTCACTGAACTGTTGCTTCTCGTAATCCTGTTGCTTCTGGCCTGCGTCCGACACACCGCCTGCAGTCGCCTTCCGCGCTTCATCACGCTTTTCTTTCTTAGGGTCGCCAGGGCCGTTATTATTGTCGTCATCATTATCACCTCCCCCGAAAAGACTAATTCCGAGATCGATCCCTTGCAGGATGGTCGCAAGTGTAGCAAGAATACCGGTCTTTACGGCCGCAACATTGGGCGGCATGAACACTTGACACTCCATCGCCAGGGAAACCCACTCATTCATCTCACGGACGACCTCTTGAACTTGGTTCGCCTTCTGCTCCTTCGACAAGTTCGGATCGTTTTGGACGTGGTCTAGAACTGCCGCAGTAATCTCCGTCACAACTTGAATCTGCTTCAACGCCTCGGGGTCTGTTGGAGTGGAAGGCAAGTTCTTCGGCTTCGCCTTAACAAAATCATCAATAGAGCCCGTCCCTTGGAGAACTTTCTCCGCGGCACTCCTAAACCGAGCCAATGCGTCATTCCCAACAATGCGCGCGTCGTCGGCTCGCGGAAGCGCGAGCGGCTTACCGGCAAAATAGTCGGCCATTCGCTGGACTGCTTCGCGAAGCTCATTTGCGCCGCCGACCGTCGAATTTGCGCCAATCGTCTTCCAGTTCGCTAGCATGGCATCGAGTTTCACCTTCAAACGAGCGAACGCATCGGCGCGGACAGTATCTGGCACCTCTTTCGGCATCTTCTGTAACGACAAGACTGTGTTTTCGATCGACGTAAAGAACAATTGGTATGACGACTTCAGCGGTACGTTTCGGTTTTGTGGATCGCTCAGGTTGTCCTCTTGAATCCCTTCGACCAACCACAATGCGACGAAGATGTTATCTGGGTGGACGCTTTCTTGGCAGGCCATCCGCGCGGTGTAAGACATGAGGTTCTTTGTCAAAATGTCATCAGTTTTGGCGTATGTGTCCTCCCACCCCGTCGCACTTGTGCCGGGCCGAGCGGATTGAGCCATTGCTGGGATGATGCGGGGGCCAGGACCCGCGATAAGTGCCAGGACAAGAAGGACCGAGACGGATTGGTTGAATCGCGACATAAAGATGCCTCAGAACAAGGAAGATTCTTGCTCCACCCTCGACGGCTGACGTGCGAGGGCAACATTGCGTGCCCGATGAGATCGCCAAAATTTCAGCGACCTCGCTCCAGAAAGTCAAGATCCGCCATGTCCGACAGCTATGCAGGTTAAGGGTGGGTTAGCGTTTCCGCGAGGTGATACGCGAATCGACTGCGAGTCCTGTCGTTTTCGTAGATGGTTGGCGGGTAGGCAGGCAGCACGAAATCTCACCATGCCCGGCTGCGACTCGCTTTCCCGCTGCCGATACCTTCTGCACGACCGGGATACGAAATTCTCCAGTGGATTTGATATGATCTTCCGCGCCGCCGGCATCGAGCCGCTGGCCCTGCCACCGTGCAGTCCGAATCTCAACGCTTTCGCCGAGCGGTTTGTCCGTTCGATCAAATCGGAATGTCTGGACCGGATGATCTTCTTCGGTGGGGCATCCCTGCATCATGCCGTCACGCAGTACATCGAGCATTATCATCAAGAGCGGCCACATCAGGGGAAAGAAAACCTCATCCTATTCCCCGCACGGCTCACCGATCTCAAACCCCGCGATGGCCCGACGCGCTGCCGTCAACGACTAGGCGGCCTGCTCAAGTTCTATTACCGCGACGCGGCTTAACGATATCCTTCCACAACATACCACACGAGTTTTCCGCAGTGAGGCGGAAACGGGCCTTCGTTTGCAACGTTTGCCGGTTGCATTTCCCCCCAGCGCGTTCGTTTGGACCCCTGTTTGTCTTTTACACGGGAGGAGAAGATTTTTTAC
>CAZCKE010000044.1:9945-15464 GCA_964499005.1 uncultured Tepidisphaeraceae bacterium | reverse complement strand
GACAGCCCGGCGAACGGCAGCGACAGCACAACCACGAGCACGCCGCGATGCAGGGAATCGGGTTGAAGATTCAGCGGCGTGATCTTCGCCATGCCCGCGGTGTCGGAGACGATTTCCTGGGGATTAAACGGCTGGGTGACGATGACCGAGGCATCGGCCGCGCCGGCCGCGACGACCAAGCCGCGGTTCTTGGCGTCGGCCAGGACGTCGCGAGCGGCTTTGACGGCCAGATCGTAAGCCGCGGCCAACTTCCAATCCGCGACCACGCGCTCTTTCGACGCTTCCAGCGTTGCCGGATGCGCCGGGTCTATCGCGCTGACCCGGAAGTAGTAGAGGTTGCTACTCGCATCGAGCATCATGCTGGATGGCTGCCAGAGAGATAGCGCTTTGCGTCCCTCGATCGATTGCTTGCCCGCGTCGTCCAGAAAATCTTTGACGTTGAGCGCGGAGATCGCGAAATCCTCGGTCTGATAGTTGGGCCCCATATAAAACGTCTTTCCGATTCCTTCGATGTCTTTCAATTGGTCCGTCGTCTTGAAGTCGCCGGTCGTGCCATAGACCGGGAGGATGCCAAACTGGCTCTTGATGGATTGAGCCAGGTCGATCAGGTAGTTCTCCGAAATGAATTGCGAGGCCGGTCCGGTGGTGGGAGCGGCGCCGGCGGCGGGCTGGGCGTCACGCCACTGGCTGAATCCGCTCATCATCGTCTCGGAAATTTTCTTGGCGGCGGCGATCTCCAGCTTGCGCGATTCCTGAAGGTACAAATCATCCAGCACGAGGCTGGAGTGCAGCGCCCAATCGGCTTGATCGTCGTCGAGCTTCTGGACGGCCATTCGCGTGGTGGGGCGGGTGGAGGCGGCCTGCGGTTGCGTTGCCGCGCCGGAAGTCACCGGCACCACCACGGGCTGCTGATCGTAGGTTTCGCGATTGGCTTCGAAGGTATGGTACGCGGCGATGTACCAGTCCTGCTCGCTTTTGGAAGCTTTGGCTGCGGCCTTGGCGTCGTCGCCGCGGATGCCGATATATTGCACCTGCACGCGATTGGGAATTTTGTAGCCGAATCCCAGGGGATTTCCCGTCGATCCAAACTGGCCGGGCAGGGTGTCCTTAAAGGAGTCGAACTGAGTCTTGATGTCGTCGTCCTTGATTGGCGGGATTTTGTCCTTGAAGCGTGCCGCCGGGAAATTCGCCGCGCTGACGACCAAATTTTGATCGGCCCGGGACAGTTCCCATTGCCGCAGGGGTTTGGTGATTTTGATAACGTTGCCGGCCTGATCCAGCAGATCGCGAACGGCCATGCCATCGGTCAGCGCCTGCGTCAGCAGATCGCCGTCGGCCAGAGCCCGATCGGGCCCGGTCACGTTATTTTTCAGCAGCGTCTGCACTTCCTCCTGATCCACGGAGAGACTCTGGCGTTTGGCTTCCTCCAAGAGAAGGAAAAACGTCGTTCCGTTGGTGTCGAGCGTCTGGGCCACGTCACCGTAGAGGAATTCAAGCAACGGCCGCTGCATCTGCGGATTGTCGGCGACGGTGAATTCGAGTTGGGAGAGCAATTGGAGCTCTCCCCGCGCGGAGACCAATTGATTGCGCGTGACATCCTTGCCATCGAGCGTTCCGATCGTCTGATCGCGCGCGGCGGCTGCCTTGCGCCAGCCCTGGGGAGCGAGGGTGATGATGAAGACGACCATCAGGGCCGCGCTGAAAAATGCGAGGAATTTCTTCTGGTTTCGCCGGATGAAACGATTGAGACGGTTCATTTACTGACCTTTCGGATCGGAGGAACTTTTCAACTGATCGATCTGCTGGCGTGCCTGGTCCGCCGCCGGCGTTGTGGGGAAATCATTGACGAGACTTTGATAGATCTCCAGGGCCTGGGCCGGCTGATTGAGCTTCTGGACAATCTGGGCGGCGCGCAACAATGAATCGGCAACACGCGGCGCGCCGCTGACGGACTTGAAATCGCCGACGACCCGGAGATACGCGATCGCGGCATCTCGCCAGGCGTCGGTCTGGCCGCTTGCCTGTGCCCGGCCGTCCTGCGCCTGGGCCAGGATGTAAAGGGCCTCGGCCTGCCTGGCGGGGTCGAGAAACGTCGATTTCGCACCATTGATAACCGCCGTCGCCTTGTCAAAATTCTTGCCGGAGAGCGCCGCGGCGGCCTCGGCGAGCTTGGCGTCGGCCAATGCTCCGGCAGCCAGGGTCGCGCCGGGGTCTCCCGTGGCGGCCAATCCGCTGGGCAATCGCGCGGCCAGGGCCGCGACCGCCTTCTCGTCATTCCGCGCGTGCTGAACTTCCACCAGCAGCGTCAGCAGCATCGTCTGTTGATCGCCGGTCAGATTGGGCCCATCGACCGCGTCGGAAAGCTTCTTGGCGGCTGCATCGAGGTAAGGCGAAGGCCCCTCCGGAACAGTCGGGCGATACTGAGCCGCTGTCTTGGGATCGCTTTTAAGCAGCACGAGATAGGCTTCAACGGCTTTATCGAATCGTCCCGCTCTTTGCGCCGCGGCCGCCAGGCGTGGATAGCACATGGCTTTGAGCCAAGGTTTGTTGGTGTTTTGGATGACTTGGTCGTATTCGTCGGTGGCGCGATCGACCCGATTGGCCAAAAAATCACGCTGGGCCGCGTTGTATGTGGGCTCGTCGTCCAACCAAAGTTCCGTGACCGTCGTCAGGTCCTTGACGACGGAGTTGCCCATTAAGGTGGTAAAGGTAATTTGCCCTTTCTCGACCGATTCCACCTTCACATCGGAATAGACGGTCGCTGCCGCTCCGCTGGGGGCGTCAGCGGGACGGATGACCACGCGATCCGCCATTGCCAAGGCGGCGGGCAGCGCCGCCAGCGCCAAGACCGGCAATTTCAGTCGGCTTAGAATCCCTCTTGACACGAAACTCGTCTCCTACCGGGCCCGACAGGCGGCCATTCGATTGCGGATGCAGGAGAGGGGAGTCGAACCCCTACACCTTTCGGTACAGGATCCTAAGTCCGGCGCGTCTGCCAATTCCGCCACTCCTGCGCGGATGCCGCCATCGCGGGGCAACGGTTTTGGCCGCGTTTACAAACGGCCTTGGCCGCGTTGCCAACCCTGATTAAATCGGAGATAACCGCAGCGGTCAAATGCGGCTGAAGCCGCGGGAAATCTCAAATGCCGGCAAGCTCATCACGTCTGATCATCGACGCAATTACCCGCAAGTTCCAGGCACAGAAGGAAATGGCCCAAAAGGCGGTCGCTCAATTGCCGGATGGCCAGATCCACGTTCCCCTGGATGCCAACACCAACAGCATTGCGGTCATCATGAAGCACATGGGCGGCAACCTGAGGTCGCGATTCACTGATTTTCTGGCCGCCGACGGGGAAAAGCCGGGGCGGGACCGGGATTCGGAGTTTGTGGATGATATTGTGAATCGAGGGGCGCTGCTGGATCATTGGGAGACGGGCTGGAAATGCCTCTTCGACACGCTGGCTTCGCTGAGCGATGCCGACTTGGACAAAACGGTAAAAATTCGCGGCCAAGCCCACACCGTCATCGACGCGCTGGTGCGCGCCTTGGACCATCAAGGCTATCACGTCGGCCAAATCGTCCAACTTGCCCGCTTCCTGGCCAAAGACCAATGGACCACCCTGACGGTCCCGCGCGGGGGAACCAAACAATTCAACGAATCCATGCGCGCTAAGTTTGGAGCTTAACCCAAATTTAAGATCACCTGAGATGTCCATCACCGGTGACGACCCACTTATATGTCGTCAGGTCGGCGGCGCCCATCGGCCCCCGGGCATGGAGTTTGTCGGTGCTGATGCCGATCTCAGCGCCCAGGCCGTATTCGCCGCCGTCGGCCAGGCGCGTGCTGGCGTTGACCATGATGCTGGCCGTGTCGACGCCGGTGACAAATCGCTCGATGTGCGCCTTGGAATTGCTCAAGATCGCATCCGTATGATGGCTGCCGTATTCGTTGATGTGGGCGATGGCTTCGTCAAGCGAATCCACGACTTTGACCGCCACGATCAAATCGAGATATTCCAGGGGCCAATCCGAATCCACTGCCGCTTTGGCTTTGGGATATAGCTTGCGTGCTGCTTCATCGCCGCGGATTTCCACGCCTTTGGCGGCCAGTGCTTCGCAGACCTTGGGTAAAAGTTTGGGGGCGGAGCCTTTGTGGAAGATGATTTTCTCCACGGCGTTGCAGACGGCGCCGCCGGGGTAGCTGGTCTTGGCGTTGACGCTGATGTCGGCAATTTTTTCCTCGATGCCCGAGACGTCGCTGTCGACGTAAATATGGCAATTGCCCGTGAAATGTTTGAGGACAGGGATCGTCGATTCGCTGACGACGGCGCGGATGAGCGACTCGCCGCCGCGGGGGATCACCAGGTCGATGTATTTGTCGAGCTTGAGCAGAGGGGGCACCAGCGCCCGATCCGTCGATTGGATGAGCTGCACCGCTCCGGTGTCGATGCCGTTTTCGGCCAGCGCGCTTGAGATGATCGACGCGATGGCTTGATTGGAATTCAGCGATTCCTTCCCGCCGCGGAGGATGATGGCGTTGCCGCTCTTGATGCAGAGGGCGGCGGCGTCGGAGGTGACGTTGGGCCGGCTCTCGTAAAAGAAGAGGATGACGCCGATGGGGACGCGGACTTTTTGGATTCGCAGGCCATTGGGGCGGACAAATCCTTCGATGATCTGACCGACGGGGTCGACTTGGGAAGCGATCTGCTCGACACCGGTGGCCATCGATTCGATGCGTTTCTCATTTAATTTCAGCCGTTCCACCATCGCCGGTTGCATCTGTGAATGCTGGGCGGCGGCCACGTCTTTGGCATTGGCTTCCAGGAGGGCGGATTTGCCGGCGCGAATGGCGGCGGCGATCTTGCGCAAAGCGGCGGATTTAACGTCATCGCGCAGGCCAGCAAGCTGCGCGGAGGCTTTGCGCGCGTTTTTGCCGAGTCGTTCCACATATGGCTGAATATCTTCCATCGCCCGGGATTTTAGCACTCTGGGGCTGCCGGGCATAGAATGGCTGTTGTAGAGGGTTTTTAGGCGATATTCGGCATGTCAGAGAAAACTTTTCGATGAATGCGTTTATGGCGGGTTTTCCAATACAAGAGGCGCAAGAGCAGGGAAGGCGGGAGACAAACCATCAGGCCTCCGTTCGACAAGCTCACGGCAGGCCAAGCTTTTTCTCTCGCCTCTCCCGCACCATCTCCGCTCACTTTTGGCTTCCGTTCGACCGTCCAGCGGGGGAAAAAGCTTCGCGCGAGAATGGGTCGAAAATTTTCGCTCCGGTCATCGTATTATTTGCTCTATTTTTATCTCATGCGCAAGCGTTTGCCCAGACTTCGACCGCCACTTATTCCGCAGCGCTGAGCGTTTCCGCTTTGCAGCCCGGCCAGACGGCGGTGTTGGCGGTTGTCCTGGATGTTCAGCCCGGTCTGCACGCGCAATCACATCAACCGCTTCAGCCGACGCTGATTCCTCTGGAAGTGGCCGCGGATGCGAATTCCGCCCTCGAATTTCTCCATCCGATT